>NZ_JBSFVC010000019.1:0-201067 GCF_053592095.1 Streptomyces sp. NPDC002787
CATACCGTACCAAGCCGCTGGGGCGGCCCCCCCCTCCCCCCCCCATAAAACACGGGGGCCTCCGCCCCGCCCCCCGTTCGCGCAGTTCCCCGCGCCCCGAAAAGGGGCGCGAGGAACTGCGCGAGAAGCCCCACCGGACCCGCGGCTGGGGGTCGAAGGGGCGCAGCCCCTGGGATGGGATGGGACGGGTAGGGGCGGCGGGGGCGAGGGAAAACCGCCTACGACTCCGGCAACGCGGGCGGCACCTTCGCCGGCGTCGACTCCAACCCCTCCAGCGCGATCCGGATCGCCTCGTCCAGCTGAGGATCCCGCCCGGCCGCATAGTCCTGAGGCGCCTGCACGACCTCCACGTCAGGATCGACCCCGTGGTTCTCGACCCCCCACCCGTACCCCTCCAACCAGAAGGCGTACTTCGGCTGGGTCACCAGCGTCCCGTCCACCAGCCGATACCGGCTGTCGATCCCGACGACACCGCCCCACGTCCGCGTCCCCACCACCGGCCCGATCCCGAGCGCCTTGATCGCCGCGTTGACGATGTCCCCGTCCGACCCGGAGAACTCGTTGGCGACGGCGACGACGGGCCCCCGGGGCGCGTCGTCCGGATAACTGGTCGCCCGCATCCCGCGCGGCAGGTCCCAGCCGACGATCCGCCGCGCGAGCTTCTCCACGACGAGCTGCGAGGTGTGCCCGCCCCGGTTCTCCCGGACGTCCACGACGAGCCCCTCCCGCGCGACCTCGACCCGCAGATCGCGATGGAGCTGGGCCCAGCCGGAGCCGACCATGTCGGGCACATGGAGGTACCCGAGCCGCCCGCCGGACTTCTCGTGGACGTAGGCCCTCCGGTCGGCCACCCACGCGTGGTAGCGCAGCGGCTCCTCGTCGGAGATGGGCACCACGACGGGATGCCGGAGGTCCCCGCCGCCGGACGGCAGGACGGTCAGCTCGACCGCCTTGCCGGCCGTACCGACGAGCAGCGGCCCGGGCCCGGCCACGGGATCGACCGGCTGCCCGCCGACGGCGATGATCGCGTCCCCGGCCCGGACGGCGACACCGGGCGCGGCGAGCGGCGAGTGCGCGTCCGGGTCGGAGGTCTCCGACGGCAGCACCCGGTCGATCCGCCACAGCGCGGAGCCCTGCGGGCCGTCCTCGTGCCGGGAGATGTCCGCCCCGAGCAGCCCCTGCCGCCGGTCGGCGGAGCCACCCCGGCCGCGCGGGGTGACGTACGCGTGGGAGGTGCCCAGTTCGCCCTGCACCTCCCACAGCAGGTCGACCAGGTCGTCGTGGGTGGCCAGCCGGTCCACCACCGGGCGGTACCGGTCCAGTACGCCGCCCCAGTCCACTCCGCCCAGGTCGGGGCGCCAGAAGTTGTCCCGCATGAGGCGGCCGGTCTCGTCGAACATCTGGTGCCATTCGGCGGCCGGGTCGACGGTCTGCCGGACGCGCGAGAGGTCGACGGTGATGTTGCTGTCGCTCTCGTCGTCGTTGGAGGCACGACGGTCGCTCGGTACGACCTTCAGCTTGTCGTCGGTCCACAGCAGGACGCGCTTGCCGTCGCCGCTGACGGCGAAGTGGTCGGCGTCGGAGGCGAGGTACTCGAGGCGCCGCTGGGCGAGGTCGTAACGCTCCAGGGAGGTCTTCGGGTCGGGGTCGTCGGGCGTGGCCCGGGAGTGGCCGAGGACGCCGGTGACCGGGTGGCGCAGCCACAGCACGCCGTCCTTGGCGGCGCGGAGCGTCGAGTAGCGGGCGGCCTCGACCGGGAAGGGCACGATCCGGTCGGCGAGCCCTTCGAGGTCGATACGGGTCGCGGGGGTGCCCTCGCTGTCCGGGGTCTCGTCCTTCTCGGGCGCCTCGAACGGCCGCCCGTGGCGCTGCGGCCCGAAGGGCGACGGGGTGGTCGCGGCCAGGGTGATCAGATGCGGACGAGCACCGCTGACGAAATGGAGATCGAAGACGTGTTCGTCGTAGACCGGGTCGAAGGCGCGGGCGGAGAGGAAGGCGAGGTGCTTGCCGTCGAGCGTGAACGTCGGCGAGAAGTCCTGGAAGCGCAGCGGGGTCGCCTCGGTGACGGACAGGTCGGCGGTGTTGGCGAGCTTGAGGTGGCGCAGGGGGCGCGGGCCGGGGTGCGACCAGGCGAGCCAGGCCGAGTCCGGCGAGAAGACCAGCCCGGTCACCTCCCCGTCCTCGCTGCGGTCGACCTCGCGGACCTCTCCGGTCTCCCTTTCGACGAGCAGTACCCGGCCGTCGTGCGCGGCGACCGCGACCCGGCTGCCGTCGGGTGCCACGGCGAGCCCGAGGACACGGCCCAACTGCCCGGCGGCGAGCCGACGCGGGGTGGCGCCCGGTCCGACACCGGTCGCCGGGGCGAACTCCAGCCCGTCGTCGCCCTCCGCGTCCGTCACCCACACGACCCACTCCTCGCCCTCCACCCGGAAGGTGCGCGGCAGCCGGGCCCGTACGCCGGGCTCGGCGGCGAGCGCCCGGGCGGGGCCGGAGCGGTGGGTGATCCAGTGGACGGAGCCGCGTACGGAGACCGCGCTGCCCCGGGCCGTGTGGTCGGGCGAGGCGGAGCCGAACCAGCGGGAGGCGTTCACCGGGAACGGCTGGAGGTCCACGCGCTGTCCGCCCAGCCGGATGTCGAGCCTGCGCGGTTCGGCGCCGTCCAGGTCGTCCAGCAGCCACAGTTCGCCGGCGGAGCTGTACACGACGCGGGTGCCGTCGGTGGCCGCGTGCCGGGCGTAGAAGCCGTCGACGGGGGTGTGGCGGCGTAGGTCCGAGCCGTCGGCGAGGGAGGAGTACAGCGCCCCGACGCCCTCGTGGTCGGACAGGAACGCGATCCGGTCCCCGACCCACAGCGGGTATTCGAGGTTCCCGTCCAACTCGGCGTGCAGCCGCGCGAATTCTCCGGCGCCCTCGCCGGACCCGCCCGCGCGGTCGATCCACAACTTGCCCGCCGTGCCGCCCCGGTACCGCTTCCACCAGGCGGCCTCGCGCCCCATCGGCGCGGACAGCAGCACGGTGGCGGGGCCGTGGGCGACATCGCCGACCGGTCCGTACGGGAGGGTGGTGGCCGGGCCGCCGTCGAGCGGAACGGCCCGCGCCCAACTGCGCCGGAGGCTGGCCTCGCCGTAGGTGCTGAGCGCGAGGACCCGGCCGTCGGGCGTCCAGCCGCGCACCTGGGTGCGCCAACTCCCCCAGTACGTCAGGCGCTTGGCCGACCCGCCGTCGACGGGCGCGACATGCACCTCGGGCGCGCCGTCCCGCGTGGAGGTCCACGCGACGGTCGTGCCGTCCGGGGAGATGCGCGGATGGTTCACGGGCACGTTGTCCGCGCTGACCCGCCAGGCACGGCCGCCGTCCAGAGGGGCGACCCACACGTCGTCCTCGGCGGTGAAGGCGACCAGGTCGCCGTGCAGGTGCGGATACCGGAGATACGCAAGCTGAGTCACCCGGTCACTGTAAGCAGCGTTCCGCCTGATTGGGAGGGGTTTGGATCATGTCCCTGGCACCGGGCCTCACTTGCCCTCCGGCCAGCACTGCGGGTCCTTGTGGCACCAGATGGTCTGGGTGACGGTGACCGTCACGGTCGGCCCGGGCTGATCCGGCTGACCGGGCCGGGGCGAGCCGGTGCCGGGAGTCGGGTCGGGGGCGTCGCAGTTGCCCAGCACGTCGACCTGGAACCACTCCTTGCCGTCGACCTTCGCGGTCAGATCCCCGCGCACGCACCTGCCGTCGACCTCTTTCGTCACCTTCCCGGTGAGGCTGATGTCCCGGCCTTCCTTGTCCTCACCCGTGCAGTCGACGTCCGCGACGGTGTTGACGGACACGGAGGGCGACGAGGACTTCTCGCCGTCGCCGTCCCTGTCGTACGACGCCGTGCAGTTCAACCACTGGACGTCGACGCCCTGCCGCTCCAGCTCCTTGGTCCCCGTCTGATCGGTCGTGTACGCGACGGCGCCGGTGTTGAGCCCGTCGCCCATCTCGCACGCCGTGAGCCCCACGACCGCGCTCACCCCGAGCCCGACCCCCACCAGGAGCCGACGCCCACCCGCCCGATACGCCCTGATACGCCTCGATGCCCCCATGGCACGGCAGCCTGCCACCACCCGCCGCGAGACGAAAGACCGCATACGGCCGAGTGGGGGCGTTGAAGGGCCTCAGGCCCTTCCGGGGCGCGGGGAACTGCGCGAGCAACCACGAACAACCGGCACCCGCACCCTCAGGACCACCGCCCCGTCCGCCCCAACAACAACGCCCCCGCCGCCGTCCCGGCAGTAGACGTACGCAACACACTCGGCCCCAGCCGGTACGCCCCGGCCCCCGCCTCCCGGAAGAGTGCCAACTCCTCCGGGGACACACCCCCTTCGGGCCCCACGACAAGCACGATCTCCCCGGTCGAGGGCAACTCGGCGGTGGCCAGGGTCTCCTCCCCGCTCTCGTGCAGCACGGCCGCGAAATCCGCCCCGGCGAGAACCCCGGCGACCTGCTTGCTGCTCGCCAACTCCCCGACCTCGGGAAACCGCACCCGCCGCGACTGCTTCCCCGCCTCCCGCGCGGTCGCCCGCCACTTCGCGAGAGCCTTCACCCCCCGCTCGCCCTTCCACTGCGTGATGCAGCGCGAGGCGGCCCACGGCACGATCGCGTCGACCCCGACCTCGGTCATGGTCTCGACGGCCAGTTCCCCCCGGTCCCCCTTGGGCAGCGCCTGGACGACGGTGATACGCGGCTGCTCGGGGGCCTCCTCGTGGACGCTGTCCAGGCCCCTGACAACGAGCCGGTCCTTGCCCTC
This sequence comes from Streptomyces sp. NPDC002787, assembly GCF_053592095.1. Lineage (NCBI taxonomy): Bacteria > Bacillati > Actinomycetota > Actinomycetes > Kitasatosporales > Streptomycetaceae > Streptomyces > Streptomyces sp. NPDC002787. Next base: position 4,787 of record NZ_JBSFVC010000019.1, read on the forward strand.
GGCGGCCTTGACGATCCCCTCCGCCCACCGCCCGCGCCCGTCCGTGAGGACGACGTCCTCGCCGGCCCGCAGCCGCTTCACGGAGACGGCGTGCCGCCCCTCGGGGCCGTCGAGGACGAACTCGCCGCCGCAGCCGTCCGGCAGGTCCAGCGAGTCGACCACGAACACGGGTGCGGTCATCGGCCCTCGCTCCCGGCCCGGCCGCCGCCCTGGCTGCCGACTCGCGCGGCGGCCTGCTCGGCCTGCGCGGCGGCGATCTCGGCGGCCAGCACCTCGACCAGCTCCCCGGCCGGCAGCTCCCGCGCCATCCGGTGCCCCTGCCCGGCCCACAGCGCCATGCCCTGCGCGTCCCCGGCCTTCGCGGCGGCCTTGCGCAGCGGCGAGGTGAGGTGGTGGACCTCGGGGTAGGCGACGGGGGCGTACGGGCCGTGCTCCCGCAGGAACCGGTTGACCAGGCCGCGCGCCGGGCGCCCGGAGAAGGCGCGGGTCAGCTCCGTACGGACGAAGAGGGGGTCGGTCAGCGCCTGCTTGTGCACGGCGTGCGCGCCGGACTCGGCGGTGGCCAGGAACGCCGTGCCGAGCTGGGCCGCGCTCACGCCCGCCGTGAGAAGCGCGGCGATCTGGCCGCCGCGCATGATGCCGCCGGCCGCGACCATCGGCAGTGCCACGGCCTCGCGGACCTGGGCGACGAGCGAGAGCAGTCCGATGCCGGCCCGGTCCCGCTCGGGGTCGTCGCGGTGGGTCCCCTGGTGGCCGCCCGCCTCGACGCCCTGCACGATCACCGCGTGGGCGCCGGACCGCTCCACGGCCTGGGCCTCCTCCGCCGAGGTCGCGGTGACCAGGGTGAGCGTGCCCTTGCGGGCGAGGGACTCGATGACCTCGGGGGTCGGGCAGCCGAAGTGGAACGACACCACCGGCACCGGGTTGTCGAGGAGCACGGCGAGCTTGGCCTCGTAGCCGTCGTCGCGCCCGCTGTCGGGGTCGCCCAGCTCGGCGTCGTACCAGGTGGCCTCACCGGCCAGCTGCTCCGCGTACACCTCGACGGCGGCGGGCTCGGCGTACTCGGGCTGCGGCATGAAGAGGTTCACGCCGAACGGCCGCGCGGTCAGCGCCCGTAGCGCCTTGATCTCCTGGTACATCCCGTCGGCCGTCTTGTACCCGGCGGCGAGGAACCCCAGCCCGCCCGCCTCGGACACGGCGGCGGCCAGTCGGGGCACGGAGACGCCGCCGGCCATGGGGGCCTGCACGATCGGGAGCGGGACGAGATCGGTCAGCGCGGAGGACATGACGGCATGGTGCCACGCGCTCTGGGCGCAGCCGAATCGGGGGCGGACGGTGGTCGTCGGGTGCGGGTGCGTGGGGGGCGGGCCGCGCAGTTCCCCGCGCCCCTGAAAAGCAGGGGCTGCGCCCCGTGCTTTTCAGGGGCGCCGCCGGTTGCCTTTCATGCCTGCGGGCGGCTGGTCTTTCAGGCCGACGGGTGGCTGGTCCTTCAGGCCCGCAGGGGCCTGATCTTTCAAGGGCGCGGGGAACTGCGCGAGAAGCCCCACCGGGCCCGCACCCGACAACGCACCCCACTCACCGCCCGTTGAACGCGTCCTTCAGCCGAGAGAACAAGCCCTGCTGCCCCGGCTGGAACTGCCCCGTAGGCCGTTCCTCCCCCCGCAGCGCGGCGAGCTGCCGCAGCAACCCCTCCTGCTCGGGGTCGAGCTTCGTCGGCGTCTGCACCTCGACGTGGACGATCAGATCCCCACGCCCGCCACCGCGCAGATGCGTGACACCCCGCCCGTGCAGCGGAATCGACTGCCCGGACTGGGTCCCGGGTCGGATGTCGACCTCCTCAAGACCGTCCAGCGTCTCCAGCGGCACCTTCGTGCCGAGCGCCGCCGCCGTCATCGGGATCGTCACCGTGCAGTGCAGATCGTCGCCGCGCCGCTGGAACATCGGATGCGGCAGCTCGTGGATCTCGACGTAGAGGTCACCGGCGGGACCGCCACCGGGCCCGACCTCGCCCTCACCGGCCAGCTGGATCCGCGTGCCGTTGTCGACACCGGCCGGAATCTTGACCGTGAGCGTCCGGCGCGACCGCACGCGCCCGTCGCCCGCGCACTCGGGGCACGGGTTCGGGACGATCGTGCCGAAGCCCTGGCACTGCGGACAGGGCCGGGAGGTCATGACCTGGCCGAGGAAGGACCGCGTGACCTGCGAGACCTCACCACGACCACGGCACATGTCACAGGTCTGGGCGGTCGTGCCCGGAGCCGCGCCCTCACCACTGCACGTGGTGCAGACGACGGCCGTGTCGACCTGGATGTCCTTCGTCGTGCCGAAGGCCGCCTCGTCGAGGTCGATCTCCAGCCGGATCATCGCGTCCTGGCCCCGGCGCGTACGCGACCGAGGACCACGCTGGGACGCCGTACCGAAGAAGGCGTCCATGATGTCCGAGAAGTTCCCGAAGCCGCCGGCGCCGAAGCCGCCCGCGCCTCCGCCGCCCGCCTGGGACAGGGGGTCGCCGCCGAGGTCGTAGACCTGCTTCTTCTGCGGGTCCGAGAGCACCTCGTAGGCGGCGTTGATCTCCTTGAACCGCTCCTGGGTCTTCGGATCGGGATTGACGTCCGGATGCAGCTCGCGCGCGAGCCTCCGGAACGCCTTCTTGATCTCGTCCTGAGACGCGTCGCGGCGCACGCCGAGCACGGCGTAGTAGTCCGTGGCCACTTAAGACTCCGCCAGGATCTGTCCGACGTACCGTGCCACCGCTCGTACCGCTCCCATCGTTCCCGGATAGTCCATGCGCGTAGGTCCGACCACGCCCAGCTTCGCTACTGCCTCGCCGCCCGAACCGTAACCGACGGAGACGACGGACGTGGAGTTGAGTCCCTCATAGGCGTTCTCGTGACCGATGCGTACGGTCATGCCCGAATCCCCGGCCTCGCCAAGCAACTTGAGGAGGACGACCTGCTCCTCCAAGGCTTCCAGAACGGGCCGGATGGTGAGGGGGAAGTCATGTCCGAAGCGGGTGAGATTGGCGGTGCCGCCGATCATCAGCCGCTCCTCGTTCTCCTCGACGAGGGTTTCGAGGAGGGTGGAGAGCACCGTCGTGACCGTGCCCCGGTCCTCGACGTCGAACGCCTCCGGCAGGTCCTCGACCAGCCGGGGAACGTCGGTGAACCGGCGGCCCGCGACCTTGCTGTTCAGCCGGGCGCGCAGATCGGCGAGTGACGTTTCTCCGAAGGGCGCCGGGCAGTCCACCAGCCGCTGCTCCACCCGTCCCGTGTCCGTGATCAACACGAGCATCAGCCGGGCGGGCGCCAGCGACAACAGCTCCACGTGCCGCACCGTCGACCGCGTGAGCGACGGGTACTGCACGACGGCGACCTGCCGCGTGAGCTGCGCCAGCAGCCGCACGGTCCGCGCCACCACGTCGTCGAGATCGACCGCGCCGTCCAGGAAGTTCTGGATGGCGCGCCGCTCGGGCGGGGTCATGGGCTTGACGCCGGCCAGCTTGTCGACGAAGAGCCGGTACCCCTTGTCGGTGGGGATGCGGCCCGCGCTGGTGTGGGGCTGGGCGATGAAGCCCTCGTCCTCCAGCGCCGCCATGTCGTTGCGGACGGTCGCCGGGGAGACGCCGAGGTTGTGCCGCTCCGTCAGCGCCTTGGAACCGACCGGCTCCTCGGTGCCCACGTAGTCCTGGACGATGGCGCGCAGCACCTGGAGCCTGCGTTCACTGAGCATCGCGCACACCTCCAGCTCGCTCTCCTGTGACTCCCCCTTGGCACTCACCCCGGGCGAGTGCCAACACTCCCCGCCCAGTGTACGGCGGTGGGGTACGCCCCCGGCAAGGCCGGTCCAGCCACGTCATGCCGACGTGTACCGACCTGTCCGGCGATGTCGGGTCGCTTTCACCGGCGGCGCCGGACCGATTTCTACTGACGGGTACGCGTCGTCGACGGACGGGGGCGGGGCGATGGTGACGCTTTTCCGACCGGGCGGGTGCCCTCCCCGGAACACTTCGCCCGGGGAGCTACAGCTAGCGTCGGCTCATGACGGTGACTTGGGAAGAGCTCGGGTGGGAGGGATTGGCGCCTGGTGTCGGCCGGTGCCGCCTGCCCGGCTGGGACTGCACGGTCGGGCTGGTGGTCGGGGACGGTGCGGCCCTCATGATCGACGCGGGTTCGAGCCTGCGAGAGGGCGCGCGGTTGCGCGCCGAGGCGCGTCAACTGCTCGGCGGCGCCCGTGTGACACATCTCGCGCTCACCCACCCCCACTTCGACCATGTCTTCGGGGCGGCCGCCTTCGCCGGGGTGGAGGTCTTCGGCGCGGTCGGCCTGGGCGGGGTGCTGACCCGCGAACGTGATGTTCTCCGCACGGACGCCGTACGCCACGGTCTCGATCCGGCGGCGGCTTCCGAGGCCGCCGACCTCCTCGTCCCGCCCCGCCACCATGTCTCCGGCGAGTGGACCCTCGACCTGGGCGGCGGCGTCCAGGTGCTGCTGGCGAACGTCGGCCCCGGCCACACGGGCCATGACCTCGCGGTGCTGGTTCCGGGGACTCCGGGGTCGGCAGGGGCGGGTGCTCAGGGGTCGGCAGGGGCGGGTGCTCCGGAGGTCGTCTTCTGCGGGGATCTGGTCGAGGAGTCCGGCGAGCCCCAGGCCGGTCCCGACGCCGTCCCCGCCCGCTGGCCGGCCGCGCTGGACCGCCTCCTGTCCCTGGGCGGCGAGGACGCGCTCTACGTCCCCGGGCACGGGGCGGTGGTGGACGCGGCCTTCGTACGGGCCCAACGCGACGCGCTGGCCCGCCGCTTCGGCGTGTCGCGCTGACCCCTGGAGCTTCCGGGCGCGGCTTCTCCTATCGTCATCCGGATGCGCCAGTACTCACCCGACCTGACCCCTCCCTGGAAGAAGCCCAAGCCGGCCCCCGAGGTCCCGGCCGACCCCGGTCTGGTCGTCGAGGAACCCACCACCGGCTTCTGCGGCGCCGTCATCCGCTGCGAGGCGGGCACGGTGACGTTGGAGGACCGCTTCGGCAAGCACCGGGTGTTCCCGCTGGAACCCCGTGGCTTCCTCCTGGAGGGCCGGGTGGTGACGCTGGTCCGCCCCTCGTCGTCGGCCCCGGTCCGCCCCTCCCGCACGGCCTCGGGCTCGGTGGCCGTCCCGGGCGCCCGCGCCCGCGTGGCCCGCGCCGGCCGCATCTACGTCGAGGGCCGCCATGACGCCGAACTCGTCGAGAAGGTGTGGGGCGACGATCTGCGCATCGAGGGCGTGGTGGTGGAGTACCTGGAGGGCGTGGACGATCTCCCGTCGATCGTCGCGGACTTCGCCCCGGGGCCCGACGCGCGTCTCGGGGTCCTGGTCGACCACCTGGTCCCCGGCAGCAAGGAGTCCCGGATCGCCGCGTCGGTGACCAGCGAGCACGCGCTCGTCGTGGGCCACCCGTACATCGACATCTGGGAGGCCGTGAAGCCGTCGGCGGTGGGCATCACGGCGTGGCCGCGCGTGCCGCGCGGGCAGGACTGGAAGACGGGGGTGTGCCGGGCGCTGGGGTGGCCCGCGGAGAACACGGGGGCGGTGTGGCAGGCGATTCTGGGGCGGGTGGGGTCTTACAAGGACCTGGAGCCGGAGTTGCTGGGGAGGGTGGAGGAGTTGATCGACTTCGTCACGGGTAGCGGTGAGGCCTGACCTTCTCGTACGCGGCGAATTCGCTGGTGTCCAGCTCAATGCCGATGTGCTCCAGCGGGGTGAGGTCGCCGAACTTGGTGATCCGTTGGCACCGGTAGTCCGCGTCTTCTCCCTCACCCGTCGGCTCGGTGAGGAGCACACACTGGCCCATGATGGGGTCGATGATGAAGTAGGCAGGGATCTTGGCCGCTGCGTAGATCGACCGTTTGACCGTGTAGTCCCGGTCCACGCTTGTCTTGGAAACGACCTCCACCAACAAGGTGATGACCTCGGAGGGCATCAGCCTTCCGTGACCGGGTCCGGCCCCTCGCTCGATCACCACAAGGTCAGGCTGCGGCTCACTGGTCTCTTCGAGGATGGCGATGTCCTGGGTCTGAAGTCGCCGCCAATACCGCCGGGGGATCTGGTCCTGCACCGCCTCCACGATGTCGTTGTGGGCCACGTCTGGCCCCGCCGTCATCACAATTACCCCCCGGAGGAGTTCGACTTTGAAGCCTTCGGGAACCTCAAGGTTCTCGAAGACCTTCACGATGCCGGTGGTCATCGGTCGGTCGTCCACAGCGGTCATCTCCGCAGTCCTCCGGTTTCCGCCACCGTGCAATTACGGCGGCAGCCTACGAACCAGGTTAGGTACCGAACCCGCGTTCCGCACTGATTCACCCGCCAGGGTGATCAGTCGACCAGGTCCCGCACCACCGCGTCCGCCAGCAACCGCCCCCGCAGCGTGAGCACCGCTCGCCCCTCCTCGTACGGCCCCGCCTCCAGCAGCCCGTCGGCCAGCGCACGAGCCGCCGCAGCGAGCCCCTCCTCGCGCAGCAGGGACAACGGGCACCCCTCCCGCAGCCTCAGCTCCAGCAGGATGCGCTCGACCCGCCGGTCCTCGTCCGCCAGCAGCTCACGCCCGGCTCCCGGTGACTTCCCCGCCGCCAGCGCCCCCGCGTACGCCCCCGGATGCTTGACGTTCCACCAGCGCACGCCGCCCACGTGGCTGTGCGCCCCCGGCCCCGCTCCCCACCAGTCGGCACCGCGCCAGTACAGCTCGTTGTGGAGGCAGCGGCCCGCATCCGAGGTGGCCCAGTTGGAGACCTCGTACCAGTCGAAGCCGGCCGCCGAGAGCGTCTCCTCGGCGATGAGGTAGCGGTCGGCATGGACGTCGTCGTCCGTCATGGGCACCTCGCCCCGGCGGATGCGCCGCGCGAGCTGGGTGCCCTCCTCGACGATCAGCGCGTACGCCGAGATGTGATCCGGCCCGGCGCCGAGCGCGGCATCCAGGGAGGCCCGCCAGTCGTCGTCGGACTCCCCCGGCGTGCCGTAGATCAGGTCGAGGTTGACGTGGTCGAAGCCGGCCGCGCGCGCCTCCGCGACGCACGCCTCCGGGCGTCCCGGCGTGTGCGTACGGTCGAGCACCTTCAGGACGTGCTGCCGCGCGCTCTGCATCCCGAACGAGAGGCGGTTGAAGCCGCCGGCGCGGAGGGTCTCCAGATAGGCGGGGTCGACCGACTCCGGGTTCGCCTCCGTCGTCACCTCCGCGTCGTCCGCGAGGCCGAACTCGTCGCGGATCGCCCCCAGCATCCGTACGAGGTCGTCGGCGGCCAGCAGCGTGGGCGTGCCGCCGCCCACGAAGACGGTCTCGACGGTCCTCGGGTCGTCGCCGAGGATCTTGCGGGCGAGGCGGATCTCGTCGATCACGGTGTCCGCGTAGTTGTCGCGGGAGGCGAGGACGCCGCCCGTGCCACGCAGCTCGGTCGCGGTGTAGGTGTTGAAGTCGCAGTAGCCGCAGCGGGTCGCGCAGTACGGGACGTGCAGATAGAACCCGAGGGGACGCTCGGCCGCGCCGGCCAGGGCGTGCGCGGGGAGCGCCCCGTCGTCGGGGACGGGCTCACCGTCGGGGAGTGCGGAAGGCATGCCTTCCATTGTCCAGCACGCCCGCCGGTTCTCGTTCAGGACCGGTTCCGCCCTCACTCCGCCTGCAGCACCAGCAGCGCCAGGTCGTCGTCCGGCGGCCGTTCCCCGAACTCGTGGACGAGGCGTCGGATGCGTTCGGCGATCAGCTGGGCGTCGAGTCCTGCGCAGCCGACGAGCGCGCCGGCGAGGCCGTCCCCGTCGTCGAACATGCGGGGGCCGCTCCGCCGCTCGGTGACCCCGTCGGTCACGCACAGCAGGGTGTCGCCGGTGCGCAGCTCGAACGTCTCGGAGACGTACTCGGTGTCCTCGATCACCCCGAGCAGCGTCTGCGGCTCGGCCACGGTCCGTACGTCGCCGTCGGGGCCGAGGAGCAGCGGCAGCGGGTGTCCGGCGGAAGCGAGGGTGCAGCGGACGCCGCCGGCGACGGGGACGAGTTCGCCGTAGAGGAGGGAGAGGAAGCGGGTCTGCGGGCCGTCGGGGTCGACGAGGCCGGGGTCGCCGGCCGTGACGAGGGCGCGGGCGGCCGCGTCCGCCGCCTCCGTCGCGTCGTCGAGGAGGAGCTGGTTGAGGCGGTCGAGCACGTCGGCCACGCCGTAGCCCTCGCGGGCCAGCAGCCGCAGCCAGGGGCGGGCGAGGCCGATGACCACCGCCGCCTCGGGGCCCTTGCCCTGGACGTCGCCGATCGCGAAGCACCAGCGGCCGTGGCCCGCCGGGAACAGGTCGTAGAAGTCGCCGCTGGGTCCGCCCTGGTCGCACGGCTCGTACACGAGGGCGCTCGACACGCCGGGGATCTCGGCGACCGCGCCCGGCAGCAGCCCGCGTTGCAGGACCCGGCTGATGGTGGCCTGGCGGGCGTACTGCCGGGCCGCCCCGATGGACAGCGCGATCCGTCGGCTGAGGTCCTCGACCAGCCCGGTCACCTCGTCCGGGAACCGGAGCAGTCCGGCCCGGCCGATGACGAGCGTGCCGAGCGGCCGCCCACCGGCGATCAGCCGATAGGCGAGCGCGGCCCCGCCTTCGTCCGGTGTCCGGGGCCCGCCTCCACGGGCCCCCAGGGAGCCGGCGTCGTACTCCTCGGGCCGGCCCTCCCCGCCCGCGTCCACCGGTCCGCTCTCACCCTCGCCCTGGCCTACGCCCTCAGGCGTCCCGCTCCCGCTTCCAGTTCCCGAGGCCGACCCCAGCCCCGAACCCGTCCCAGTCCCAGGCCCCGTCCCAGTCCCCGGCCACGGCACAGGCACCGCCCGGGAGCGCACCGACTCCGGGAGCCTCGGCGGGTCCTGCTCCAGGGCTCGGCGCAGTTCCTCGATGCGGTTCTCGCTGCCGTGCCAGACGCGGGCGAGCCGGGGCGCGGGGCCGAGCGAACCGTCGCCGCCACGCCAGCCCATCCCCTCGTCCTCCAGCCACACCGCGCACCAGTCGGCCAGCCTCGGCACCAGCAGCTGTCCGGCGAGCGCGGCGACCAGGTCCTCGTCCAGCTGCCCGGCGAGCAGATCGGACGCCTCCGCGAGGAAGGAGAGGGCGCCCCGGTTCAGCCACTGCCGGTCGTGCTCCCCGCCGCGCCGCGGGCCGGGGAGCACCAGGTCGACGGGGCCTCGACCGTGTTCGAGGCCGGCCTCACCGGCGTACGCCCGCGCACTTGCCTCTTCCAGCTCCGCGTCGGCACCGGCGTACGCCCGCGCATCCCAGTCCACATCCCCCTGGTCACCGCCGAACGTCTCGATCGCGTCCTCCACCGCCATCGCCCCGTCGACCGACAGCCGGGCCCAGACGGTCTTCATGCCCGTGCGGTAGGTGATGCCCCAGGCTTCGGAGAGCGCGGCGACGAGACGCAGCCCGCGCCCGTACTCGGCTGCCCCGTAAGGCCGTTCGACGAGGTAAGGACGCTCGGCGCCCTCTCCCCGTACCGCCCGGGAGGGATGGTGGTCGGAGACCTCGACGAGCAGTCGGCCGGAGCCGGTGGGGTCGTCGTGGCCGAGCCGGCAGAGCAGTTCGACGGTCGTGCCCGCGTGGACGACGGCGTTGGTGACCAGCTCGCTGACCACGACGAGCACGTCCTCGACGAGACGGGCGGGGAGGGCGGCGGCGCCCGGCAGGTCGAGCTCGGCCCACTCGGCGAGCGCTGCGCCGACGAAGCGCCGGGCGGCTCCCGGCGCGAGCGGACCCCCGGGAAGCGACACGTGCGCCACCGCGCGCCGGTCGGCGCCCGCGTGCACCCCCGCACCCGCCAGGGCCCCTGCCCCCGCGTGCGCCGGCGTGCCAGGAGCGCAGGACACGGTCTCCCGTTGCGTCGGAATGGCCCCCACTGAGCGGCTCCCTGAGAAGTTCGGACGAATAGGCCTCAGGCGGCACGGACAGAGTGACAGACTGGCCACGCCCATAAGCGCCGAGTTACCGAAGTGGGCCACCATGAGTGAGAACAGTGCTACGCGGGTGCTCGAAGACGGTCAAAAAGACAGCCGAACGGACGGATTGATCCGGGCATCCGATCTGCGTGCGCTGACCGCGGCCATGACCGCCGCCCGTGACGGCAGCTTCACGAAGATCCCGGAGACGGGCCCCGCACCGGTCGCGGAGCTGTGCGCCCTCTTCAACCAGATCATCGACCGCAGTACGCACTTCGGCAGCGAAGTGCAGCGCGTACGGCGGGAGCTGGTCCGGCATGGCCGGCTCGACGAGCGGCTCTCGGCCAGTCCGGGCCAGGGCGCCTGGGCGACCCGTGTCGACGACGTGAACCAGACGCTCGACGCCCTGGTCGCCCCCGCCGCGAACGCCACCCGGGTGCTGGACGCGGTGGCTGGCGGCGACCTGACCCAGCGCGTCGACCTGCACGACGGCAACCGTCAACTCCGGGGTGACCTGAGGCGGTTGGGCCGTGCCGTGAACAAGATGGTCGACCAGTTGTCGCTGTTCACCGGCGAGGTGACCCGGGTCGCCCGTGAGGTAGGCACGGAGGGGCGGCTCGGGGGCCGCGCCAAGGTCCGCGGGCTGTCGGGCAGTTGGCGGGACGTGACCGAGGCGGTCAACACGATGGCGTCCCGGCTGACCGCCCAGGTACGTGACATCGCGCTGGTGACCACCGCCGTGGCACGTGGTGACCTCACCCGTACGGTGACCGTCGAGGCGACCGGCGAGCTGCTGGAACTGAAGCTCACCGTGAACACGATGGTCGACCAGCTCTCCGCGTTCGCGGATGAGGTGACCCGCGTCGCCCGCGAGGTCGGCACCGAGGGGCAGTTGGGCGGGCGGGCCCAGGTCCGGGGTGTCTCCGGCGTCTGGAAGGACCTCACCGACAACGTCAACTTCATGGCGTCGAACCTGACCTCGCAGGTCCGCAACATCGCCCAGGTCACCACCGCCGTCGCCAACGGCGATCTCAGCCAGAAGATCACGGTCGACGCGCAGGGCGAGATCCTGGAGCTGAAGTCCACCATCAACACGATGGTCGACCAGCTCTCCGCCTTCGCCGACGAGGTCACCCGCGTGGCCCGCGAGGTCGGCACGGAAGGCAACCTCGGCGGCCGGGCCCAGGTCCGGGGCGTCTCCGGGGTCTGGAAAGACCTCACCGACAACGTCAACTTCATGGCCGACAACCTGACGTCCCAGGTCAGGAACATCGCCCTCGTCTCCACGGCGGTGGCCCAGGGCGACCTCGGCAAGAAGATCACCGTCGAGGCGAAGGGCGAGATCCTGGAGCTGAAGTCCACCATCAACACGATGGTCGACCAGCTCTCCGCCTTCGCCGACGAGGTCACCCGCGTGGCCCGCGAGGTCGGTACGGAAGGCAACCTCGGCGGCCAGGCGCAGGTCCGGGGCGTGAGCGGCGTCTGGAAGGACCTCACCGACAACGTCAACTTCATGGCGCTGAACCTGACCTCCCAGGTCCGCAACATCGCCCAGGTGACTACGGCCGTCGCCAACGGCGACCTCTCCAAGAAGATCACCGTCGACGCGCGCGGCGAGATCCTCGAACTGAAGGACACCGTCAACACGATGGTGGAGCAGTTGCGCGCCTTCGCCGACGAGGTGACGAGGGTGGCCCGCGAGGTCGGCACGGACGGCGCGCTCGGCGGCCGGGCCCAGGTGCTGGGCGTGTCCGGGGTGTGGCGGGACCTCACCGACAACGTCAACTACATGGCGGACAACCTCACTTCCCAGGTCAGGAACATCGCCCAGGTCACCACGGCCGTGGCCAACGGCGACCTCTCCAAGAAGATCGACGTGGACGCGCGCGGCGAGATCCTGGAGCTGAAGACCGCCATCAACACGATGGTCGACACCCTCTCCTCCTTCTCCTCCGAGGTCACCCGGGTCGCCCGCGAGGTCGGCTCCGAGGGCCAACTCGGCGGCCAGGCGAGGGTCGAGGGCGTCTACGGCACCTGGAAGCGCCTGACGACGAACGTGAACGAGCTCGCCCTGAACCTGACCACCCAGGTCCGCGCGATCGCCGAGGTCGCCTCGGCCGTGGCCCAGGGCGACATGTCCCGCTCGATCACGGTGGAGGCGCGCGGCGAGGTCGCCGAGCTGAAGGACAACATCAACCTGATGGTGGCCAACCTGCGCGAGACCACCCGGGCGAAGGACTGGCTGGAGTCCAACCTGGCCCGCCTCGCCGCCCTGATGCAGGGCCACCGCGACCTGATGGAGGTCGCCGACCTGATCCTGCGCGAGCTGACCCCGCTGGTGAACGCCCAGTACGGCGCCTTCTACCTGGCCGACCCCGACGAGGACGGCGCGGCCCTGCGCCCGGTCGCACCGAGCAAGGGCCTCGCCTTCATCGCGGGCTACGGCTCGGCTCAGGGCGCGACCGTCGAGACCGGCGGCCTGCCCGTGCACGGCCTCGTCGCGCAGGCGGCCCGCGAGAAGAAGCGGATCCTGGTGGAGGAGGCCCCGCCGGACTACATCAAGATCAACAGCGGTCTCGGCGAGGCCTCCCCGTCCAGCGTCGTGATCATCCCGATCCTCTTCGAGGACAAGCTCCTCGGTGTGATCGAGCTCGCCTCGTTCTCCCGCTTCTCCGATGTCCACCTGGCCTTCTTCGACCAGTTCGTGAACACCATCGGCGTCGCCATCAACACCATCATCGCCAACTCCCGCACGGAGTCGCTGCTGGGCGAGTCCCAGCGCCTCGCCATGCAGCTCCAGGAACGCTCCGACGAACTCCAGAAACAGCAGGCGGAGTTGCAGCGCTCGAACGCCGAACTGGAGGAGAAGGCCGCCCTGCTGGCCACCTCCTCCCAGTACAAGTCGGAGTTCCTGGCGAACATGTCCCACGAGCTCCGCACCCCGCTGAACTCGTTGCTGATCCTGGCCCGGCTGCTCTCCGACAACCCGGACGGCCATCTCACCGACCAGGAGGTGCAGTTCGCGGCCACGATCCACCGCTCGGGGTCGGATCTGCTGCAGCTGATCAACGACATCCTGGACCTCTCCAAGATCGAGGCGGGCCGGATGGACGTACGCCCGAAGCGTCTCCCCCTGATCAAGCTCCTCGACTACGTCCACGCCACCTTCCGCCCGCTCACCCTCGACCGGGGCCTGGCCTTCGAGGTCGCGGTCGGCGAGAACGTGCCGCGCGAGATGTACTCGGACGAGCAGCGCCTGCAGCAGATCCTGCGCAACCTCCTGTCCAACGCGATCAAGTTCACCGCGTCCGGCCGGGTCGAGCTGAAGGTCAACCGGGTCAAGGACCCCGACCACCGCTTCACCCGCGAGGACCACGACGAGGTGATCGCCTTCGCGGTCTCCGACACCGGCATCGGCATCGCGCCCGAGAAGCTCCCGGTGATCTTCGAGGCGTTCCAGCAGGCAGACGGCACCACCAACCGCAAGTACGGCGGCACCGGCCTCGGTCTGTCCATCAGCCGCGAGATCGCCGGGCTCCTGGGCGGCCGCATCATCGCCGAGAGCGTCCCCGGCAAGGGCTCGACCTTCACGCTGTACGTCCCCGTCTTCAGCCCCGGCCACGGGGTGACGGGCTCCGCCGCCGAGGAGCGCGGCAGCCTCGTACCCGAGCAGCTGACCACCGAGCCGTACCCGGCCGCGCACGACAGCTCCGTACACGACAGCTCCGCACACGACAGCGACGACACCTGGCCCGCGCCCACCAAGCTGGAGGCGTGGAAGGTGGGCCGCGCGGGCCAGGTCCTGCCCGGCCGCCGGGTGCTGATCGTGGACGACGACATCCGCAACGTCTTCGCGCTCACCCATGTCCTGGGCCGCGTCGGCATGCCCGTGCTCTACGCGGAGAACGGCCGTGAGGGCATCGAGACCCTGGAGCGCAACCCCGACGTCGAACTCGTCCTGATGGACATCATGATGCCGGAGATGGACGGCTACGAGACGATCTCCGCCATCCGCCGCACCCCCCGCTGGGCGGGCCTGCCCATCGTCGCGCTCACCGCCAAGGCGATGCCCGGCGACCGCGAGAAGTCCATCGCCCGGGGCGCCAACGACTACGTACCGAAGCCGGTGGACGTCGACCAACTGCTCACGGTGGTCTGCGCGGTCCTGGACCCGGAGGGCGCTGAGCAGTCGCCCGAGAAACGCACCGACGAGAACGAGGCACCCTCACCATGACCACTCAGGACCGGACCGACGCGGGCGCGGGCATCCTCCTCGTCGACGACATGGAGGACAACCTGATCGCCCTGGAGGCCGTCCTGGCATCCCTCAACGAGCCGCTCGTGCGCGCCCGTTCCGGCGAGGAGGCCATGAAGGCCCTCCTCCGGCGCCGCTTCGCCGTCGTCCTCCTCGACATCCGCATGCCCGGTATGGACGGCTTCGAGACCGCCGCCAACATCAAGCGCCTCGACCAGACCAAGGACGTCCCGGTCATCTTCCTCACCGGCACGGACTCGGACGCGGGCTACGCCTTCCGCGGCTACGCCACCGGCGCCGCGGACTACCTGACCAAGCCCTTCGACCCCTGGGTGTTACGGGCGAAGGTGAGCGTGTTCCTGGACCTGCACCGCAAGACGCGACAACTGGAGAGCCTGCTGGCACGACAGCGGGAGCACGCGGAACAGGTCAACTCGCGGTTGGCGACTCTGGATAAGCAACTGGCCGCCGCCTCACCCGACTTGGCCGAGCTACGCATACAGATACGGGAACTCCGCACATTGGTGGCGGGCAACCGCGCCCCGTAAGGGGCGCGGGGAACTGCGCGACAAGCCACAACGAACCCACTGCTGGCATACGGCCCGCAGTTCCCCGGCCTCCCAGCGGGGCGCTACGCCTCGCGCGTACCGGCGTACATGTCATCGATGAGGTGCTGGTACTCCTTCTCCACCACCGGCCGCTTCAACTTCAGGCTCGGCGTCAGCTCACCGTGCTCGACATCGAGATCCCGCGGCAACAACCGGAACTTCTTGATCGTCTGCCAGCGCTGCAGCCCCTCGTTGAGCTGCTTGATGTACCCCTCGATCATCTCCACCGTCGTCGGCGCCGAGATGACCTCCTCGTACGACTTCCCCTCCAGCCCGTTCTCCGCGGCCCACCCCTGGATGGACGGCTCGTCGAGGGCGATCAGGGCCGTGCAGAAGTTACGGTCGGCGCCGATCACCATGACGTTGGACGTGAACGGGCACAGCGCCTTGAACTGTCCCTCGATCTCGGTCGGCGCGATGTACTTGCCGCCGGACGTCTTGAACAGGTCCTTCTTGCGGTCGGTGATCCGCAGGTAGCCGTCGGGCGACAGCTCCCCGATGTCCCCGGTGTGGAACCACCCGTCGGCCTCCAGGACCTCCGCGGTCTTCTCGGGCAGCTTGTGGTAGCCCTCCATGATGCCGGGGCCGCGCAGCAGGATCTCGCCGTCGTCCGCGATGCGCACCTCCGTGCCGGGCAGCGGCTTTCCCACCGTGCCGGTGCGGAAGGCCTCGCCCGGGTTGAGGAAGGAGGCCGCGGAGGACTCGGTGAGGCCGTAGCCCTCCAGGATGGGGATGCCGGCGCCGGCGAAGAAGAAGCCGATCTCGGGCGCCAGCGCGACCGAGCCGGAGACGCAGGCGCGCAGCCGGCCACCGAACGCCTCGCGCAGCTTCTTGTAGACCAGCGCGTCGGCGACCTTGTGCTTGGCCCCCAGCCCGAACGGCACGGACGCGGTCCCGGTGCGCCGGAAGTTCTCCTGGCTGACCTTGGCGTACTCCCGGGCGACCTCCGCCGCCCACTGGAAGATCTTGTACTTGGCCGGACCGCCCGCGCGCGCCTTGGCGACGACACCGTTGTAGACCTTCTCGAAGATGCGCGGCACGGCGGCCATGTACGTCGGCTGCACGACCGGAAGGTTCTCGATGATCTTGTCGACGCGGCCGTCGACGGCGGTGATGTGCCCGACCTCGATGTGGCCCGCGAGGAGCACCTTGCCCATGACGTGCGCGAGCGGCAGCCACAGGTACTGCACGTCCGCCGGTTCGAGCAGGCCGGTCGCGCCGATGGCCTTCGCCATGTACGCCCAGTTGTCGTGCGGCAGGCGCACGCCCTTGGGGCGGCCGGTGGTGCCCGAGGTGTAGATGAGGGTGGCGAGCTGGTCCTTGGTGATCGCGCCGACCTTGTCCTTGATCAGGTCGGGCTTCTTCTCCAGGTGGGCGGCGCCGCGCTTCTCCAGCTCGGCCAGGGAGAGGATCCAGTCCTCCGAGAGGTCCGCGCCCTCGGGGTCGATGACGACGACATGCGTCAGCTCGGGCAGCTCGGCCTTCTTCTCACGGGCCTTGGCGAGCTGCGCGGCGTTCTCGGCGATGAGCACCCGGCTGCCGGAGTCGGACAGGATGTACGCGGACTCCTCGGCGTTGGTCTGCGGGTAGACCGTGGTGTTGGCCGCGCCCGCGCACATGATGCCGAGGTCGCACAGGATCCACTCGATCCTGGTGGCGGAGGACAGGGCGATGCGCTGCTCCGGCTGCACGCCCAGCTCGACGAGCCCGGCCGCGATGGCGTTGACCCGTTCGGCCGCCTGCGCCCAGCTCATCGACTTCCACTCCGAGGGGCCCTCACCGGAGGCGGGGGGCACGGGATAGCGGAACGCCTCGGCGTCCGGCGTGGCCGCCACACGCTCCAGGAAGAGGGCCGCCATGGAGGGCGGACGGTTCTCGATCAGGGTCTGTGTGTCGCTCACGACATCCTCCGGGGCACGCGACAGTACAGCTGGCTCATGGACTGTGCGGCTGGCTCAAAGCGGCTGTTGTTTAACTCGCGAGTAACCATCGAGTGGTGATCAGGGTAGAGCGAGGTCGGCCGGTTCGTAAGGGGCGGCGGGCCGTCACTTTCCACCGAGAACGACCGTACGAACACGCACCGGCGCCTCCTCGACGACGCGCGGGCCCGCCGCGCCGAAACGCGACGGGCCCGCATTCTGCCCTAGTTCCCGGGGGTAACAGTGACTGCTCCCGCGGTCGGCGACCGGCCTCGCCGTTGGCTACTTCTTGCC
This sequence comes from Streptomyces sp. NPDC002787, assembly GCF_053592095.1. Lineage (NCBI taxonomy): Bacteria > Bacillati > Actinomycetota > Actinomycetes > Kitasatosporales > Streptomycetaceae > Streptomyces > Streptomyces sp. NPDC002787. The sequence goes on from NZ_JBSFVC010000019.1 coordinate 21,782, forward strand.
CTTGCCGCCGCCGGCGCTGTCGTCGCTGGACAGGACGGCGATGAAGGCCTCCTGCGGAACCTCCACGGAGCCCACCATCTTCATCCGCTTCTTGCCTTCCTTCTGCTTCTCCAGCAGCTTCCGCTTACGGGAGATGTCACCGCCGTAGCACTTGGCGAGGACGTCCTTGCGGATGGCGCGGATGGTCTCGCGGGCGATGACACGCGAGCCGATGGCGGCCTGGATGGGCACCTCGAAGGCCTGCCGGGGGATCAGCTCGCGCAGCTTGGCGACGAGCCGCACCCCGTACGCGTACGCCGCGTCCTTGTGGGTGATCGCCGAGAAGGCGTCCACCTTGTCGCCGTGCAACAGGATGTCGACCTTGACGAGGCTGGAGGTCTGCTCGCCGGTGGGCTCGTAGTCGAGCGACGCGTAACCGCGCGTCTTCGACTTCAGCTGGTCGAAGAAGTCGAAGACGATCTCGGCGAGCGGCAGCGTGTACCGGATCTCGACCCGGTCCTCGGAGAGGTAGTCCATGCCGAGCAGGACGCCGCGCCGGGTCTGGCAGAGCTCCATGATCGACCCGATGAACTCGCTGGGCGCCAGGATCGTGGCGCGTACGACGGGCTCGTACACCTCCCCGATCTTGCCCTCGGGGAACTCGCTCGGGTTGGTGACCGTGTGCTCGCTGCCGTCCTCCATGACGACGCGGTACACGACGTTCGGCGCGGTGGCGATGAGGTCGAGCCCGAACTCGCGCTCCAGCCGCTCCCGGATGACGTCGAGGTGCAGCAGCCCGAGGAACCCGACACGGAACCCGAACCCGAGCGCGGCCGAGGTCTCCGGCTCGTAGACGAGCGCGGCGTCGTTGAGCTGGAGCTTGTCGAGCGCGTCACGCAGCTCGGGGTAGTCCGACCCGTCCAGCGGATACAGCCCCGAGAAGACCATCGGCTTGGGGTCCTTGTAGCCGCCCAGCGCCTCGGTCGCGCCCTTGGCCTGGCTGGTGATGGTGTCACCGACCTTGGACTGGCGGACGTCCTTCACACCGGTGATCAGGTAGCCCACCTCACCGACGCCCAGACCGTCCGCCGGGAGCATCTCGGGCGAGTTGGTCCCGATCTCCAGCAGCTCGTGCGTGGCGTTGGTGGACATCATCCGGATCCGCTCACGCTTGTTGAGCTGCCCGTCGATGACACGGACGTAGGTGACCACGCCCCGGTACGAGTCGTAGACCGAGTCGAAGATCATCGCGCGGGCGGGCGCGTCCTTGACTCCGACGGGCGCCGGCACCTCCGCCACGACACGGTCGAGCAGCGCGTCGACACCCACACCCGTCTTGGCGGAGACCTTGAGGACGTCCTCGGGGTCACAGCCGATGAGGTTGGCCAGCTCCTCGGAGAACTTCTCCGGCTGGGCGGCCGGCAGGTCGATCTTGTTCAGTACGGGGATGATCTTGAGGTCGTTCTCCATCGCCAGGTACAGGTTGGCGAGGGTCTGCGCCTCGATGCCCTGGGCCGCGTCGACCAGGAGGACGGTCCCCTCACAGGCCGCCAGCGATCGCGACACCTCGTACGTGAAGTCGACGTGCCCGGGGGTGTCGATCATGTTGAGGATGTGCGTGGTGCCCGGATCGTCGGTCGGCGCCCAGGGCAGACGCACCGCCTGGGACTTGATCGTGATTCCGCGCTCACGCTCGATGTCCATGCGGTCGAGGTACTGAGCACGCATCTGCCGCTGCTCGACCACACCGGTCAGCTGGAGCATCCGGTCGGCGAGCGTGGACTTGCCGTGGTCGATGTGCGCGATGATGCAGAAATTGCGGATCAGAGCCGGGTCGGTACGGCTCGGCTCGGGCACATGGCTAGGGATCGCGGGCACGCAGGGTCCTGATTCTTGAGGCGTCCGCAGCCGTCTGCGGTCTCGGGTCGGATCGGATCTAGCGGTCTATACGTAGGCACCATCGTCCCACGGGTGGAGAACTGCGACCGGTTTGGGCCGACCGGGGGGCTGCTGGTAGCGTGGACAGCTGTGTCTCATGCCCTCTCAGCAGGAGGCACATCCCAAGGAAATCAAACGGTGCCCGAGGCATGTCCTGCCTAGCTCGCATGTTCTCGTACACCTGTAGCTGAAAAGGCTCATTCGTGGCGAACATCAAGTCCCAGATCAAGCGGAACAAGACCAACGAGAAGGCGCGCCTTCGCAACAAGGCCGTCAAGTCGTCGCTCAAGACCGCGATCCGCAAGGCCCGAGAGGCCGCTGCCGCGGGTGACGCCGAGAAGGCCACCGAGTACCAGCGCGCTGCCGCGCGTCAGCTCGACAAGGCCGTCTCCAAGGGCGTCATCCACAAGAACCAGGCCGCCAACAAGAAGTCGGCGCTTGCTTCCAAGGTCGCTGCGCTCAAGGGCTGAGCTCCTTCTTTGATCTGACCGCCGGCTGGACCCAGAGCGGGCCCTCTCTCATCCGCTCCCACCCGGCACCCCCGGACCCGTACGCGGCCTGCGTTCGCCACGCGGGTACAGGTCCACCATCGTGAACCGAGGCCCCGTCCTCCCCCTTCCCCAGGGTGGAAGACGGGGCCTTCGGCATGTGAAGAGGTGACCGGCGCGGGGAGGACAGGCCCGAAGGGCCGCCGTCCTCCCAGGGGCGCGGGGAACTGCGCGACAAGCCCCCACCTACCCGCGCCCACCCGCACCCGCCCGCACCCGACAAACCCACTCCACCCGAGACCCTCGGGGTCGAAGGGGCAGCGCCCCTGGTGACGGGACGGGTAGGAGCGGCGGGGCTAGAGAACTCAGCCCCGCCGAGACCGAGCCGCCCGAGCGATCACCACAACCGCCTTCTCCAACGCGTACTCAGGGTCATCCCCCCCGCCCTTGACCCCCGCATCAGCCTCAGCCACCGCCCGCAGCGCCACAGCAACCCCGTCCGGCGTCCACCCCCGCATCTGCTGCCGCACCCGATCGATCTTCCACGGCGGCATCCCCAACTCCCGCGCGAGATCCGCCGGCCGCCCACCCCGCGCCGACGACAGCTTCCCGATCGCCCGCACCCCCTGAGCCAACGCACTGGTGATCAACACCGGCGCCACTCCCGTGGACAACGACCACCGAAGCGCCTCCAACGCCTCCGCCGCCCGCCCCTCGACAGCCCGATCGGCCACCTCGAAGCTCGACGCCTCGGCCCGCCCCGTGTAGTACCGGCCCACCACCGCCTCGTCGATCGTGCCCTCGACATCCGCGACCAGCTGCGACGCCGCGGACGCCAGCTCCCGCAGATCACTCCCGATCGCGTCGACGAGCGCCTGGCACGCCTCGGACGTGGCGGACCGCCCGAGCGCCCGGAACTCCCCCCGCACGAACGCCAGCCGATCCCCCGGCTTCGTCATCTTGGGGCACGCCACCTCCCGCGCGCCCGCCTTGCGCGCCGCGTCCAGCAGCCCCTTCCCCTTGGCCGCGCCCGCGTGCAACAACACCAGGGTGATCTCCTCGGCGGGAGCCCCCAGATACGCCTTCACGTCCTTGATCGTGTCGGCCGACAGATCCTGCGCATTGCGTACGACCACGACCTTCCGCTCCGCGAACAGAGACGGACTCGTCAGCTCGGCGAGCGTGCCGGGCTGCACCTGGTCCGAGGACAGATCCCGCACGTCCGTGTCGGCATCAGCGGCCCTGGCAGCCGCCACCACCTCCTGCACGGCACGGTCCAGCAGCAGCTCCTCCTGTCCCACGGCAAGCGTCACAGGAGCGAGGGGATCATCATGCGCAGTCTTCTTGGCCATCCCCCACAGCATCCCACGGCCCACTGACAACCCGACCCGAGCGGCAGCCACGCCCCGAAGGGACCCGGGGCCGTGACATGTGCGGCCCCGCCGCGGCCACGAGCAACACCCACCGGCCCACCACCGACGAACGACCCGACAGTCAGCCCGCGCCCCAGCGGAGCCCTACGGTTCCTCCCGCCACCCCTCCCACTCCCCCGCGAACTCGTCCAACACCACCGGATCGAGCCGCCCCCGCTCGTCCCGCAGCACCACCAACCACTGCGCGTCCTCCGCGTCGTCCTCCCCAGCCAACGCGTCCCGCACCAGCTGCGGCTCCTCGTCCAGCCCGAACCGCTCCCCGAGCTCGACCACCGCCTCCTCCGCTGCGTCACGGTCGGGCAGCACCAGCACATGTCTCACATCACTCACACCCCCATCTTCCGCTACGCCCACCACTTGACGAGGGCCCCGTGGTCACACGCTCACCACGGGCAGTCGGCACATCTGGACAGGACCGAGGCGAGTTGAGCATCGTTCATGCCGAGAACCCGGCCCACGCGACCGACAGTCCACCGAGCCGGTGAACCCCTCGGCTCACCCATGCGGTCACATCACCACCGCACCCTTCCCCCGGCCCCCACCTCCGGCACCCGCCCCAACTCCATGCCGAACCGCTCCCGGTACGCCGCCAGCACCTCCCCGTCCGTCGTCAGCTCGGTCACCTCCCGGTCCCCTTCCGCCGACGTCACCGTGAGGGTGCGGCCGCTGAGGGTGATCCGGCCGCCGTCCTCGGCCACCCGGGAGCAGACGAGGGACCGGGTGAAGTGGGAGGCCGGTGAGGTGCTGTGCCACCAGGCCCCAGCCACGAAGTCCCCGAGCGCCCTCGGCCGCAGTTCCAGCCGGTACTGCGGCTTGCCGTCCCGGAACACGTCCAGGTCCCCGAACTCCCGCCCCCCGCTCTCCCGGTCCGCCTCGACCACCCGGAACGTACCGCCCGGATCCTCCTGCTCCCCCCGGTTCCCGAACTCCAGCGGACAGTGACTGTTCGTCCCGAACCCGACGTCGACCAGCCAGTCACCCCCGTCCACCGTCCGCACCCGCAGCGCGAGATGGTCGTACGGGATGCCGAGCCGCCCCTCCTCGCCGTACACCCGCGCCGCCAGCAGTGTCACGTCGTAGCCCAGTGCCGCGAGCAGCGCGCCGAACAACCCGTTCAGTTCGAAGCAGAAGCCGCCCCTGCGCTCCCCGACGACCTTGTCGAGCAGCCGCTTCTCCTCCAGGACGATCTCCTCTCCGAGGTGGATCGACAGGTTCTCGAACGGCACCGCCCGCAGATGACGCAGCTGCAGTTCACGCAGTACGTCGACGGTGGGCCAGGCCGGGTGTTCGGCTCCGAGGCGGCGAAGGTAGGTGTCCATCTCTGCGGTATCCATGACCTCAGTCTCTCGCCACCAGCAGCTCCTCGGCCGTACCCGCGACGGCGATCGCCCCGTCCTCGTCCGTACGCAGCACCGTGGCACCGCCGGCCCGCAGCGCCGCGACCGTACTGGGCGCCGGATGGCCGTACGAATTGTCCGCACCGACCGAGATGAGCGCCAGCCTCGGGGCCATCGCCCGTATCAGGTCGGGGTCCTGGTAGGCCGAACCGTGGTGGGCGACCTTCACCACGTCCACCGCACCCAGGGCCGCCGCCTCGGGGGATCTCGACAGTTCCCGCTGGGCGGGTGGTTCCAGGTCCCCGAGGAGCAGCAGGCTCAGCCCGGCCGAGCGGACGAGCATGGTGACGCTGGCGTCGTTCGGCCCGTCCGGTGCGGTCGCGTCGGCAGGCGGCCACAGCACCCGCCACGCGAGGCTCCCGGCGCGCCGCTCCTCCCCGGCCACGGCCCGTGTCACCGGAATGCGCCGGGCCGCCGCCTCCCTGCGCACGAGATCGGCCTGATCCGCCGGCTCCTCGAACCCCGTCGTCGAGATCGCCCCCACCGAACGCCCCCGCAGCACTCCCGGCAGCCCCGCCACATGGTCGGCGTGGAAGTGTGTGAGGACGACGAGCGGGACCTCGGTGATGCCCAGTGTCGTCAGACAGCGGTCGACCAGCACCGGATCGGGACCGGCGTCCACGACCACCCCGGCACCGTCACCCGCCGCGAGGACGGTCGCGTCTCCTTGTCCCACATCACACATCACGAACTTCCAGCCGGGCGGCGGCCACCCCGTGATCACCCTGGTCAGAGGCGGCGGCTGCACCACGACCAGCAGGAAGACCAGCAAGCAGAGCCCGACCAGCCACGGATGGCTCAGGAGGCGCCGCGCGACGAACACGGCGACCACGGTGAGGAGGGCGAGCAGCAGCGCGCCCGTCCAGCCGCCCGGCCAGTCCACTCCCGCTCCGGGCAGGGACGCCCCCGTGCGGGCGATGTCCGCGATCCAGCCCGCGGGCCAACTCGCGCACCAGGCAAGGCACTCGGCAACGGGCATCGCCAACGGGGCCGTCGCCAGCGTGGCGAACCCCAGCACCGTGGCCGGGGCCACCGCGAACTCCGCCAGCAGATTGCACGGGACCGCCACCAGGCTCACCTTGGCCGACAGCACGGCCACGACCGGCGCGCACACCGCCTGCGCGGCTCCCGCCGCAGCCAGTGCCTCGGCCGGGCGCGGTGGCACCCGGCGCCGCTGGAGCGCCGCACTCCAGCGCGGAGCGAGGGTGAGCAGGGCACCGGTCGCGAGGACGGACAGCAGGAAGCCGTAACTACGGGCCAACCACGGGTCGTACAGCACCAGCAGCAGGACCGCCGTCGCCAGCGCGGGGATGAGGGACCTGCGCCGCCCCGTCGCGATGGCCAGCAGCGCGATCGAACCGCAGGCCGCGGCCCGCACCACGCTCGGGTCCGGCCGGCACACGATCACGAAGCCCAGGGTCAGCGCACCACCGGCCAGCGCGGTCGCCCGCAACGGGATCCCGAGCCGGGGCGCCAGCCCCCGTCGCTCGGCCCGCTGCGCCAGCCCCGGCGGCCCGATGAACAGGGCCAGCAAGATCGTGAAGTTCGCACCGCTGACGGCCAGCAGGTGCGTGAGGTCGGTCGCCTTGAACGCCTCGTCCAGTTCGGCCGGAACCCGCGAGGTGTCCCCGACGACGAACCCCGGCAACAACGCCCGCGCGTCCGCGTCCAGCCCGTCCGTCGCCTCCCGAAGCCCCGCACGCAGCCGCCCCGCGAGCCGCTGCGCCGCACTGGCCTCCTCCACCACCTCCGGCGGTCCACCACCCCGCACCCGTAGCACGGCCGCCGCCCGGTCTCCCCCGACCATGGCCGGCACGACCTGCGCCGCCACCCGCACCCGCGCCGACGGCAGCAGCGACAACCAGGGCGATCCAGTGCCGGGGCCCCGGCCGCCGATGCCGTCATCGCCCCCAGCCGTGCCCTGGGCCCGCCCCATACCGGTGCCCGAGCCAGTGCTCGTGCCCGTGCTGCTGCCGGTGCCCGTGTGCGACCGCCTCTCCACATCGACGATGACCAGCACCGGCGTCCGCGTGTCCACTACCGTCCCGTCCGGACCCCTCACTCGGCGTACCTCGGCCTGGAGGAGCACGGCGGTCGGGACCGCGTGGGGGCCCTTGATCCGGGGGCGGGTGAGGCGCGGGTCGGAGGTGAGCTCGACATCCGCGGTCACCCGGGCGTACTGCTCGGCCAGCTCAGGGACAGGACCACGCCGCAGATCCGCCCCGTGCAGCCCGGCGGAGGCGGCAGCCGCGCCGGCACACAGCAGCACGGCGGCGACGGACACCCTCGTCCACGATCCGGCCCCACGCCGCACGCTCCCTCGCCCGCATCCCCGTTCTCGCGTTCGCACCCCTTCCTCTCGCACCCCCTCCTCTCGCGCTCCTCCTCGCCCCCGTCCTCGCCCAGTGATGAGCAAGGCCACGCCCACGGCCACGCAGACCACGACCACGCCCGTGACCCATCCCGGCGAGGCGTGCACCGTCAGCGCCGCCGTCCCCCAGGCGGTCAGCGCCGGCGGCACGAGACGCAGGTCCGTCGGCCCCTCCTGCCTCGGGTGCGCGTCGCCGAGCCGGGTCCCTGAGGCCGCGTGCACGGCGGGACGCTCCGCAGCCCCCTCTGCCCCGACCGCCGCCGCTCCGACTCCGACTCCGGATCCGACCACTTCCTCTTCCGTCGTCCTCATGGCCGTACGAGGTTCCGAAGGTCGGCGAATCGGCGGTCTCCGATGCCGTTGACCTCGCGCAGTTCGTCGACCGAGCGGAAGCCGCCGTGCTGGGTGCGGTAGTCGATGATGTGCTGGGCGAGGACAGGCCCGACGCCGGGCAGTGTGTCCAACTGGTCGACGGTGGCTGTGTTGAGGGAGACGGGTGCCGCGGGTGCCGCCCGGTTCCCGGCCGCACCACCACCCCCGCCGCTCACACCGCCGCCCGGCGCCGCGCCAGGCCCCGCCACCGGCGCGGGACTCCCCACCAGGACCTGTTCGCCGTCGACGAGGAGACGGGCGCGGTTGAGTCCGTCGGTGTCGGCCCCCGGCCGCACACCGCCCGCCGCGCGCAACGCGTCGGCTACCCGGGAGCCGGCAGGCAGGTGTTGGATCCCCGGTCTGCGCACCTTCCCGCTGACGTCCACCACGATCGAGGGCCCTGCCGTGGAACCCACCACCCCGGCCGGCCCGCCCGGCGCCGCGGCCCGGCCGCCACCGGCTTCACCGAACGCTGCCGCCGGACCCCCCGAAGCCCCCGGTGCTGCCGGAGCCCCGGCCCGCACCACCTCGGGCGCGCTCACCGGCTGTGTCCGGCCCGCCCAGAAGTGCTGTGCCGCGAACACCGCCGCGACGACCAGCACCACACTCAGCGCGACGACACTTTTCCGCTCGACGCCGCACCGCACCTGCAACCACAACGGCAACCGCTCCCGCACGGCCGGCCCGACCCGCTCCCGCCACGCCCCCGCCACCTCGTGACCGACAGCGTCCTCGCCGGACTCGCCGGACTTGTGGGGCCCGTGAGGGCCGCCGGACTTGTGGGGCTCGTAAGGCTCGCCGGACTCGTACGCCTCATAGGGCCGGTCGGACTCGTAGGACCCGTCGCGGACAACCCGCCCATCCCCCGCGCTCTCATCAACGAGACCACCACTCGGACGACCGCTTGGACGACCACTTCGACGACCGCCCGGGCGACCAGTCGGACGACCACTCGGGCCACCGCCCGGACGATCGTGCTCAGCCCAGCCCACAGGCTCGTCGACGTCACCGGCCGCCGCCCTGGGCAGCACGCCGGCGCTCCCGGCCTCCCCCGCCCAGGCAACACCGACCCCGACCCCCGTCCTCCCCCTGGGCCCTCCCGGCGGCCCGTGCCCCAACTCCGGGGTCTGCCCCGCCGTTTCCGGAAAGAGCGCCTCCGCGCGCAGGCGTAGCGTCTCCGCCGAGGCCTGGCGGCGGCCGGCCCTGCCCCGGGGCCGCCGGGGACGGTGTCGGGCGCGTCCGTCGGAGCTCGGGCCCCGGCCCGGGCCACTGGTGACTGTCGCGGTACGTGAACGTGATCGAAGTGCCATGCGACGAGGATCGGGCAAGCTCACCCACTCGCGATGATCTTGCTCAATTCTCGTGAATTACCACCCAGTTGTGGATAACTCTGTCACCCACACGAGCGACAGACACCACAGCAGCCCATGCCAGCCCATGCCAGCCTCGCCGGGCGCCGAGCCCCGGTCACCTCACCGAGGTGAGACGACAACCCCCAGCAATCCGGGCCCCGTATGCGCCCCGATCACCGCCCCGACCTCGCTGACATGCAGATCGGCCAGCCCGGGCACCCGGTCCCGCAGCCGCTCCGCGAGCGTCGAGGCCCGCTCGGGCGCGGCGAGGTGATGCACGGCGATGTCGACCGGCGCACCCCCGGCCCGCTCGGCGACGATCTCCTCAAGGCGGGCGATCGCCTTGGACGCCGTACGGACCTTCTCCAGCATCTCGATGCGGCCGCCGTCCAGCTGCAGCAGCGGCTTGACCGCCAGCGCGGAGCCGAACAGCGCCTGTGCCGCGCCGATCCGCCCGCCCCGGCGCAGGTAGTCCAGGGTGTCGACGTAGAAGAACGCGGACGTCCCCGCCGCCCGCTTCTCGGCGGCCGTGACGGCCTCGTCGACCGTGCCGCCCGCCTCCGCGGTCTCGGCGGCTGCCAGGGCGCAGAACCCGAGGGCCATCGCGACCATCCCGGTGTCCACCACGCGTACCGGTACGGGTGCCTCGCGTGCCGCGAGGACGGCCGCGTCGTACGTGCCCGAGAACTCGGCGGACAGGTGGAGGGAGACGATGCCCGTGGCGCCCGACTCCGCGACCCTGCGGTAGGTCTCCGCGAACAGGTCGGGGCTGGGGCGGGAGGTGGTGACGGACCGTCGCTTCTGCAGCGCCTGGGCCAGGGACCGCGCCGAGATCTCGGTGCCCTCCTCCAGCGCCTGGTCGCCCAGGACCACGGTCAACGGCACCGCGATGATGCCGTGACGCTCCATCGCCGGCGGCGGCAGGTAGGCCGTTGAATCGGTGACGATCGCGACATGGCGGGACATGAGCTGGAGGTTACCCGCCAAGCCCCGCCGACGGCAGCCCGGCCCCTCCCACCTGCCGCGCGGAACGAGCCGACCGGGCCGACCGATCCGCCCGGCTCAAGTCGTGCTCTCCGGGCGGGGCTTCTTCTGCCACGGGTACGTCGGCCGCGCTGCCGGCGGGGTGATCGCCGGCTTGGGCGGCTCCCCACCCGCGCGGGGGTCGGCGGCGCGGGACCCGGGGGTCTCCTGCCACGTCTGCCCGGTGGAGGCGGCGGGCTCGGGCTTCGGCGCCTCGGGCCAGGCCGGTGTGGGCTCGGCCTTGGGCGCCTCGGGCCAGACCGACGCGGGCTCCGTCGTCCAGTGCCGCAGCGCGCCCGCCTCCACGTCGATCTGCGCGCTGAGCGTGTCCAGGTCGTCCTCCGCGAACTTGCGGGCCCGGTCGTGCGCCGCCCAGCGCAGTGAGTCGGCGGACTTGATGATCCGCTCCGTACGCTCGCGCAGCGCGGGCAGCCGCTGGACCAGCTTGGCGCGGTCCGGCTCGGGCTCCAGGCGCCGGAGCTCGTCGTCCAGCTCCCGGCCGTGCTTGCTGAGCTGCTCGAAGAGGGCCAGCGACTCCTTCAGGGACTCGTCCTCGCCCACGCCCGCCCGCAGCGCCTCCTGGGTGGCCCGCATGGACGTCCGCAACTTCAGCCGCAGATCGGCCAATTGTCCCACGGGGCCCGGCTGGGCCAGGCTTCTGGCACGCAGTGTCGTGTCCTCGACGGTCCGCTTAGCCTGTGTGATCGTGCGGTCCACGCCGCGCTTGGCCGCGCCGACCGCCTTCACCGTGGCGTACGCACCCAGGACCACGAGCAGCACGAAGAGCAGGGCGACGACTGCGATGACGGCTTCCACGACGCGCTCCTCCTTCAACCGGCACGGTGTGTGCTGCGGCGCTCTTCCACGGTAAACGCAATGGGCAGGTTCCTAGTTCCATCGGAACCCGGAACCTGCCCGTAGGGGACGACCCGCACTCACCCCGCACCAGCGGTGAGGACCGCCACAGCCACAGCGGCAGCCGCTGGCCGCCAGCCGCCAGCCGCCAGCCGCCAGCCGCCAGCCGCCAGCCGCCAGCCGCCAGCCGCCAGCTAAACGACGATGTTCACCAGCTTCGGCGCCCTCACGATCACCTTCCGGATCGGTGCCCCGGCCAGCGCCGCGATCACCTTCTCGTCGCCCAGGGCCACCTTCTCCAGCTCCTCCTCGGAGATCGTCGGCGGCACCTCCAGACGGGCCTTGACCTTGCCCTTGATCTGGACGACGCAGGTGACGGCCTCGTCGACGACATACGCGGGATCGGCGACCGGGAAGTCCTGGTGGACCACCGAATCCGCGTGCCCCAGCTTGCGCCACAGCTCCTCGGCGATGTGCGGGGCCAGCGGCGCGACCAGCAGCACCAGTGCCTCGGCGACGGGGCGGGAGACCGGGCCGCCCACCTTGGTCAGGTGGTTGTTCAGCTCGGTGACCTTGGCGATCGCGGTGTTGAACCGCAGGCCCTCCAGGTCCTGCCGTACGCCGTCGATGGCCTTGTGCAGCGCCCGCAGGGTCTCCTCGCCGGGCTCGGTGTCCACCACGGTGACCTCACCGGTGGCCTCGTCGACGACGTTGCGCCACAGCCGCTGCAGCAGCCGGAACTGGCCGACCACCGCGCGCGTGTCCCACGGCCGGGAGACGTCCAGCGGGCCCATCGCCATCTCGTACAGCCGCAGTGTGTCGGCGCCGTACTCCTCGCAGATGGACTCCGGAGTGACCGCGTTCTTCAGGGACTTGCCCATCTTGCCCAGCAGGCGGCTGACCTTCTCGCCCTGGTAGTAGTAGGCGCCGTCGCGCTCCTCCACCTCGGCGGCCGGCACCGCGAAGCCACGGCTGTCGCGGTAGACGAAGGCCTGGATCATGCCCTGGTTGAACAGCTTGTGGAACGGCTCGGCCGAGGAGACATGGCCCAGGTCGAACAGGACCTTGGACCAGAAGCGCGCGTACAGCAGGTGCAGCACGGCGTGCTCGGCGCCGCCGACGTACAGGTCGACACCGCCGTGCGGCTGGCCCTCGCGCGGGCCCATCCAGTACCGCTCGATCTCCGGGTCGACCAGCTTCTCCGAGTTGTGCGGGTCCAGGTAGCGCAGCTCGTACCAGCAGGAACCGGCCCAGTTGGGCATGGTGTTGGTCTCACGCCGGTACGGGCGCGGGCCGCGGCCGTCGCCCAGGTCCAGCGTGACGTTGACCCAGTCCTCGTTGCGCGACAGCGGCGGCTCGGGCTGGGTGTCGGCGTCGTCCGGGTCGAAGGTGCGCGGCGAGTAGTCCTCGACCTCGGGCAGCTCCAGCGGCAGCATCGACTCGGGCAGCGCGTGGGCGACGCCGTCCTCGTCGTAGACGATCGGGAAGGGCTCGCCCCAGTACCGCTGGCGGCTGAACAGCCAGTCGCGCAGCCGGAAGTTGACGGTGCCCTCGCCGATGCCGGACCGCTCCAGCCACTCGGTGATGCGCGCCTTGGCGTCGGCGACGCCCAGGCCGTCCAGTGAGACGCCCTCGCCGACGGAGTTGACGATCTTCGCGTCGTACGACACGAAGGCGTCGTCCCAGGTGGAGGTGTCGGTGCCCCGGCCGTCCGTCGGCTCGACCACGCAGGCGATCGGCAGCTCGAAGGCGCGGGCGAAGTCGAAGTCTCGCGTGTCGTGCGCCGGGACGGCCATGATCGCGCCGGTGCCGTAGCCCATCAGGACGTAGTCGGCGATGAAGGCGGGGATCTTCTCGCCGTTGACCGGGTTGGTCGCGTACGAGCCGATGAAGACGCCGGTCTTGTCCTTGGCCTCGGCCTGCCGCTCGACGTCGGACTTGGAGGCGGCCTGCGCGCGGTAGGCGGTGACGGCGTCGGCCGGGGTCGCGTGGCCGCCGGTCCACACCTCGTGGGTGCCCTCGGGCCAGGCGGCCGGGGTGAACTTGTCGACCAGCGGGTGCTCGGGCGCCAGGACCATGTAGGTCGCGCCGAACAGGGTGTCGGGGCGCGTGGTGAAGACCGTGATGCGCTCGCCGTCGATCGGGAAGTCGACGCGGGCGCCCTCGGAGCGGCCGATCCAGTTGCGCTGCTGCAGCTTGATGGCCTCGGGCCAGTCCAGCTCGTTCAGGTCGTCCAGCAGGCGGTCGGCGTAGGCCGTGATCCGCATGTTCCACTGGCGCAGCTTGGCCTTGAAGACGGGGAAGTTGCCGCGCTCGGAGCGGCCGTCGGCGGTGACCTCCTCGTTGGCCAGTACGGTGCCCAGGCCGGGGCACCAGTTGACCGGTGCGTCGGAGGCGTACGCCAGGCGGTACTCGCCCAGGACGTCGGCGCGTTCGGCGGTGCTCAGCGCGCTCCAGGTGCGAGCGCCGGGCACCGCGCGCTCACCGGACTCGAACTGGGCGACCAGTTCGGCGATCGGTCGGGCCTTCCTCGCCTCGTCGTCGTACCAGGAGTTGAAGATCTGCAGGAAGATCCACTGGGTCCACTTGTAGTAGTCCGGGTCGATCGTGGCGAACGACCGGCGCTTGTCGTGGCCCAGGCCCAGCCGGCGCAGCTGGGACTTCATGTTGGTGATGGCGGCCTCGGTGGTGACCCGGGGGTGCTCGCCGGTGGCCACGGCGTGCTGCTCGGCGGGCAGGCCGAAGGCGTCGAAGCCCAGGGTGTGCAGGACGTTGTGGCCGGTCATGCGCTGATAGCGGGCGGAGACGTCGGTGGCGATGTACCCCAGGGGGTGACCGACGTGCAGGCCCGCGCCGGACGGGTACGGGAACATGTCCATGATGAACTTCTTGGGCCGGGCGGCCAGCTCCGCGTCGCCCGCCAGGTCACCCTTGGGGTTCGGCGCCGCGTAGGTGCCCTCGGCGTCCCAGAAGTCCTGCCAGCGTGCCTCGATCTCGGCCGCGACGGCGGCCGTGTAGCGGTGCGGCGCGGCCACCTCGGCGGCAGCGGGGTTCGTCTCGCTCATGATCCTCAAAGCTCCATCGATCGTCTCTGCCAGCGGGCTGTTCGTCCAGGAAACGAAAAATCCCCTCGCACAGGAGGGGACGCCGCGCCGATTCCGACCGTGCCGTTCATCGGCGGTCGGGACTGATCAGCGCGGCTCGCTAAGCAGAAGGCGTACGGCACGCATGGGGTCAGGGTACCGCAGCCCCGACAGCCGCCGCGACGAGGTTCCGGGCCGCCGACCGGCCACGGGCGAGCCATCCACCTGGACACGGACCAGCGGTGTGTCAGCCACGGAATCCAGCCAAAAAAGTTGAACTTTATTCAAATCTTACTTCGCGTAACAACCACTAAGGGACATCACAGATGTGAGATTGCCCCTTGATAACAACGCAATAACTCAAACCTCGTACCGCTCGGTTTGGCACCACTTACAGTTCGACGACGGGACCGCTTTCCCGAACTGTTCGGAGTTGCCCCCATGAACCCTCGTCGCAGTAACAGCTCGCTGCCCCAAGCAGGCCGCTCGGCCTATGGGATGGCCACAGCTGCCGCTCTGCTGCTGATACCCGTAAGTGTGCTGGTCGGAGGTGACGCGTACCGGGAGTTCCTCGACTTCGGTGCGGGTGTTCTCTCGCTCGTCTCGCTGACGTGCTCGGTGCTCTGGGGACTCGTCGCCCAGGACCGGACCCTGCTCACCGTGCGCCAGCGGATCATCGGCCAGGCCGTCCACCGGACGACCGCCATCGCCTCGGTCGCGTTCCTCTTCCTGCACGTCACGGTGAAGCTGGCGCTGAACCACGTCTCCGCGATCGCCCTGTTCCCCTTCGCCCTCGGCGTGACGGGCACGGGCGCGCTCATCGGTTTCGGCGCGACCGCCGGGGCCATGATGGTCTTCGTCGCCATCACCGGCGCGCTGCGCAGCAACTTCGCGTCCCCCGCGCCGGTCGCGGCCCGCTGGCGCGCGATGCACATGATGGCCTACCCGGCCTGGTGTTTCGCTCTGGTGCACGGACTCTACGCGGGTCGCGAGGCGAAGCCGATCTTCGTGATCCTCTACTCCCTCGCCCTCGTCGCCGTCGCCGTCGCGCTGCTGCTGCGGTCCGCCCCGCGCTCGGTCAAGCGCGAGGTCGTCGACCGGATCACCGCGATCCTGGGCACCGACGGCCAGCGGCCCCCCGAGGTCGACGAACTCGTGAAGTCCCGTTCGGCCCTGCAGGGCCTGGAGGAGCCCGGCGGACGACGTGAGGGCGGTCGGCGCGAAGGCGGCCAGCGCGACCAGATGCGCGACACCGGCCAGTTCCCGCTGCCCGGCTTCGGCGGCGGACAGGGCCCGAACCCCGCGCTCGGCGACCCGCTGGTCCCCCCGCAGCGCGCGGCGGCCGCCTCGGCCGACAGCGGCCCCGGCTTCGCGGCCGCGTACCGCGCGGTGTCGATGACCCCGCGCTCCCCGGAGCCCACGGCGCCCTACCTGACCCAGCAGCAGCCGCTGGACATGCAGCCCACGCAGGCCATGCCCCGGCTGGACGACGGCTCGACCACGGGGAGCACCCGCTGGCCGGCCCCGTCCCCGCCGCCGGTCGGTGAGGCGCCCCCGTCGGCGTACGACCCGATGCAGGACACCTTCGCCGGACAGCCGCTGGGCGGGCAGTCGTACCAGGGCCAGGCGTACCCGGGCCAGACCTACCAGGGCGAGACGTACAACACCGGGGTTTCCGAAACTTCCTACGGAACCGCTGAGACGAACGCCCCCTACGGCACGTACAACCCGAACGACACGTACAACAGCGGTCCCGCCACTGAAACCCTGCCCGGCTACGACTACGACCCGCCGAGCTCAGGCGAACCCTGGAACGCGCCTTCCGGAGGCTTTAAGTGAACGAGGCCCTTCCCGACGTCCCCGAAGTCCGTGTGGTGGGGCTCCCCCAGCTCACCTCGGGCTTCGATCTCGTCGAGAGACTCGACCTCCCCATGCACCTGAAGGTGCACGGTCCGCTCGAGCCGATGGGCGGCGAGCAACTCGCCCAACTGTCCGAGCGGATCAACCTGAAGGGCAGGGGAGGCGCGGGCTTCCCGTTCCACAAGAAGCTGCGCTCGGTCGCCGAGTCGGCGATCAAGCGCGGTATCCGGCCCGTCGTGGTCGTCAACGGCAGCGAGGACGAACCCGCCTGCCGCAAGGACACGGTGCTGATCAACCGTGCCCCGCACCTCATCCTGGACGGCGCCCTGCTGGTCGCGGAGGCGCTGGGCGCCCGCCAGCTGGTCGTCGGGGTGACACGTGAATCCACCCAGCGCTCGATGGAGGCCGCGCTCGCCGAGCGCGGCCTGAGCAACCGGCGCGGCGCCGCCATCCGCGCGAGCGTGCAGCGCAACCCCGTCCGCATGGTCACCGGCGCCGCCGCGTCGCTGATCCGTTCGATCGACGGCGGTCCGGCCATCCCGCCGGGCCGCAAGACCAGCGCCTCCAAGAGCGGTGTCGGTGGCGCGCCGACCCTGCTCTCCAACGCCGAAACCTTCGCTCAGCTCGCCATCGGCGCCCGCATCGGCGCCGAGCGCTACGGCAACACCGGCCTGTACGACGAGCCGGGCACCGTCATGCTCACCGTCTCCGGCGCGGTCGCCCGCCCCATGGTGATCGAGGCCCCCACCGGCGTCCCGCTGCGCTACATCCTGCAGCTCGCCGGCGCCCCGCCGGTCCCGCAGGGCGTGCTGACCGGCGGCTACCACGGCAAGTGGATCGACGCGGCGACCGTCAACGAGGCGGTCGTCTCACGCAACTCGCTGGACGCGGTGGGCGGTGCGCTCGGCGCCGGCGCGATCCTGCCGATCAGCCAGGACACCTGCCCGCTCGGCGAGTCCCTCCAGGTCGCCAAGTGGCTCGCCGAGGAGAGCGCGGGGCAGTGCGGTCCCTGCTACCTCGGTCTGCCGGCCGCCGCGCGCGGCATGGAGGACATCCTCAACGGCGGCGGCCCGGCCGCCCTGGAGGCCCTCAAGCAGGTCGCGAAGAACGTCAAGCGGCGCGGCGCGTGCTCGCACCCGGACGGCTCCGCGATGTTCCTGGAATCGACGATCAAGGCGTTCACCGACGACCTCGCCGCACACGTCCTCGGCAACGGCTGCGGTCGGCCGGTGGAGGGCGTGCTGCCGCTCTTCGAGGGCGGCCGGATGCCGACCGGCATCCCGGGCGGCTCCGCCGAGGAGGAGAGCGGCGCCAGCCGCCAGAAGATCTACGTCGACTGGACGCTCTGCCGGGGCCACGGCCTGTGCGCCGACATCCTCCCGGAGGTCTTCCAGCTGGGCGCCGACGGCTTCCCCACCGTCGCCCAGGCGAAGGTCCCGCAGTACGCCGAGGCCAAGGCGCTCCGCGCGGTGCGCCGCTGCCCCGCGCTGGCCCTGCGCCTGGAGGAGGACAACCGTGCCTCCGCCCCGTCCCGCAACCTCCCGGTCCTCTCCCAGGGCCGTGGCCGCCGGGCCCTGGGCAGCGGTCGCTGAAGCACGCGAAGGGCGGGTCATCCCGAGGGGGTGACCCGCCTCTGTCGTTCCGCCCGCCTTCGTTACGCCTCCGTCGCGCTCGTCGCCAACCACGTCACGCTCGTCGCCAACAACGCGAAGACCCCGTCCACTTGGACGGGGTCTTTTCTGTGGAGCTAAGGAGAATTGAACTCCTGACCTCCTGCATGCCATGCAGGCGCTCTACCAACTGAGCTATAGCCCCTTGCTGTGTTGTCCGCCGGGTTTCCCTGGCGACGACGCCAACATTACCGGTCTCCCGCACGCACCACCAAATCGATTCCGTCGAGTGCGGATCAGGGGTGGTTTTGGGGGTGAATGTCGGTCGAACGCCGGTCCCCGAACCACCCACCGGGCTCCCACCGTTCACGACCCACCGTTCACGACCCACCGTTCAGGACCCGCCGTTCACGACCAGCCGTTCACGCCCCGCCGACGGCGGCCGCCACGAGACGCTGTGGCGGCCGTGGTGGCCCGGAGGCGGGCGGCGGCCGTGTACGGGCGTCGAGTTGACGCTCAGGCCGTCACGAACGAATAGAAACGCTTGAGCGTGCAGTGCTCTTCGAGAAGGCGGCCGTAGATCGGCTCGCCCTCCAGCTCACGGTAGGTCTCGATGGGGTCGCCTTTTATGATCAGCGCCCGGGCGCATTCCTCGCACCAGTACTGGTAGTCGGCGTTGACGGGCTCCATGTCACGGACGATGGGCGTACCGCTGCCGCACCAGTCGCATTTCCTCCTGTGTGCACCCATCGATCAGCTCCAGATGTGGCCGCAGGCCGTGCACACGTAGGAGATCCCTCCGTTGTCACCGAGGACTTGGGCCACGTGGAGCGAGCCGCAGGAAGGGCAGAGGAGGGTGGTCTTGCTCCGCATCACCACCGCTGCGGGAAGGTCGTGGACCTCCCCGCGGATGCTCGCAGGCATCGCTTCTCCCTCCCGTCGGGCCGCGCCCCCTTCCGGCCGTTTGATTCTGCCACGGCCGGACCAATACGGTCAGCGACGCCTTCGTACCAGTCCGGACACGCGGCAGGAAAGAAGGCCGTCCGCAGAGGTATACGCCTGCGGGGCCGTGAGTGCTCAAGAAGGGACGCAGGTCACACACGAAAAATCCCGCTCCCTTGCGGGAACGGGATCTTCTGTACCGATCTGTGGAGCTAAGGAGAATTGAACTCCTGACCTCCTGCATGCCATGCAGGCGCTCTACCAACTGAGCTATAGCCCCTTGTGCCACGCGGCCGGAGCCGTATGGTGTTTCGCCCCGCTCGGCGGGGCGAACAAGAAGAACTTTAGCCTGCGAGCAGCCGGAAAGTGAAATCCGGGTCCCGGGCCGCGTGACCAGGCCTCTTGGGAGGCTCAGTCGTCGTCGCCGAGCACCGGCTCGGGCAGCGTGCCGGCGTTGTGCTCCAGCAGCCGCCAGCCGCGGGCGCCTTCGCCGAGGACGGACCAGCAGCAGTTGGAGAGGCCGCCGAGGCTTTCCCAGTGCTGGGGCTCCAGACCGAGGAGGCGCCCGATGGTGGTGCGGATGGTGCCGCCGTGGCTGGCGACGACGAGGGTGCCGTTCTCCGGAAGCTTGTCGGCGTGCCGGAGGACCACGGGGGCGGCACGGTCGGCGACCTCGGTCTCCAGTTCGCCGCCGCCGCGCCGGACGGGCTCGCCGCGCTTCCACGCGGCGTACTCCTCGCCGTGCCGGGCGATGATCTCGTCGTGCGTGAGGCCCTGCCAGACGCCCGCGTAGGTCTCGCGCAGGCCCTCGTCGTGGCTGACCTCCAGCCCGGTGAGCGCGGCCAGCTCGGCGGCCGTGTTCGCGGCGCGCCTCAGGTCGGAGGCGACGATCGCGTCGGGCGCCAGGGAGGCGAGCAGCCGGGCGGCGCGGCGGGCCTGGCCGAGGCCGGTCTCGGTCAGCTCGACGTCCGTGGTGCCCTGGAAGCGGCGCTCCACGTTCCACGAGGTCTGGCCGTGCCGCCACAGGATGAGCCGGCGGCCCCGGCCCTTCCTGTCGGCGGCGTCGATGCCGGCGGTCACCGCAGCTCTCCGCCCAGCTCGGCGGCCTCCTCGGCGGCGCGCAGCTTGGCGTGCTCCTCGCCCTTGCCCCGGGTGGCCTTGGCGTCGGCGGGCAGCTCCAGCTCGGGGCAGTCCTTCCAGAGCCGCTCCAGGGCGTAGAAGACCCGCTCCTCGCTGTGCTGGACGTGGACGACGATGTCGACGTAGTCCAGCAGCACCCAGCGGGCCTCGCGGTCGCCCTCGCGGCGGACCGGCTTGGCGCCGAGCTCCTTGTTCAGGCGCTCCTCGATCTCGTCGACGATCGACTTGACCTGGCGGTCGTTGGGCGCGGAGGCGAGCAGGAAGGCGTCCGTGATGGACAGCACATCGCTGACGTCGTACGCGATGACGTCGTGTGCGAGCTTGTCGGCGGCCGCCTGCGCGGCGGTGTTGATGAGCTCGAGGGAGCGGTCAGTGGCGGTCACTACGCGGCTTTCGGTCGTCGGTCAGGAACCCTCACGGGCTACCCCAAGGGTCTCACGGCCCACCGACACCGCCCCACGGGTTAATCCATCAGGCCCCGGAGCACCGCCGTCGCGGCGGCTCCGGGGCCTGACGAAGGTCACACCCGGCTCGGTCAGCCCGTGGTTCCGGTCGTGCCCGCGGTTCCGGTCGTGCCGGTCGTGCCGGTCGTGCCCGTCGTGCCGGTGGAGTCGGTCGTCTCGTAGTTCTGGCCGAGCACGACGGAGACGTCGGCGTTGGACGTGGTCTCGCCCTTCTTGACGGCGCTGGTGGGGAGGCCGAGGGTCTTGGCGACCTCGACGGCGTCCTGCTTGCGGGCCGCGTCGGAGTAGGTGACCTGGGAGGTGGCCTGGGCGGTGCCGGTGGTCCCGGCGTCCAGGAAGGTGTAGCCGCCGTTGAGGACGGCCACGCGGGCCTGTTCGGTGGCGTCCTTCTCGCCGGTGGCGTTCCGGATGCCGACGCGGACCGCGTCCCCGGCGTCGGGGCTCTTCGCGGCGCCGCCGAGCAGGTCCTTGACGACGCTGTCGGAGTCCTCGGCGCTGAGCGTGCCGTCCTGCTGGACGGGCAGCGGCTCGGTCTCGTAGTCGCCGCCCTTGGCGTGGTCGGCGAGCTTGGCGAGGAACGCGCCGAGGTCCTTGTCGGTGAGCGAGGGGTCGAGGATCTGGGCCAGCGTCTGCACGGTGGTCGTGGCGGCCCCGGCGTCGGAGGACAGCTTGCGCAGCACGCCCTGCATGACCTGCCCGAACCGCTCAAGCTGCGCGTTCTGCGACTCGCCGGAGGCCCGGTAGGTGGCGTAGGCGACGGCCATCTTGCCGCTGAGGGTCTGCGCCTTGCCCTTGTTGACGAGGGGGGCGGCGGTCTTCTTCTCGGCCTCGGGGTCGGGCACGTCGGTGTTCGTGTCGACGTCGATGTTGCCGACGAGTTCGACGAGGTAGTTCAGGTACGGAGTGTCCAGCCGCCAGGTGCCCTCGATGTCGGTGCCCAGGACGGTGTCGAGGGCGTCACGGGTCCCGGAGGAGCCGTCGTCCTCGACGGACTTGGCGAGGGTGGTCGTGGTGCCGTCGTCGCCGGTCAGGGCGAGGGCGTTGGGGATGAGGACGGTGGCGCCCCGCCCGGTGGTGGTGTTGTTCACGAGCAGCGCCGTGGAGGTGCCGCCCTTCTTGGTGTCGTGCAGGTGGACGACGATCACGTCCCGCTTCTGGGCGGCCGCCGAGGTCGTGGTGCCGGTCCGCTCGTTGGAGGACGCCCCGGGCAGCATGTCCGCCCACCACAGGTAACCGACGCCGCCGACCGCGACCAGGGCGAGGACCACCACCAGGGCCGTCATCCGGCTCCTGGCCCGCCGCTTGGCCTCCTCGCGGCGCTCGGTGCGGTTCTCCGTGAAGTTCAGCCAGTCGATGACGTCCTCGGAGTCGCCGTCGGGCTCCTCGACGAAGGCGAACTGCTCGGTGCGGTACTCCCGTTCGTCGAAGTCCCGCTCGGGGGTGGCGTCACCGGCGCGGGGCGCGCTCTCGTCGACGGTCTGCTGCGGCCCCGTCTGCTGCGGGATGTAGGCGGTCTGCTCGGCGACATGGGTCTGGTGGACGGTGGCCGCGGTCTGCCCGTAGGGGTCGTAGGAGCCGTAGGTGTCGTACGACGGGGCGGGCGTCTGCTGACTCGTGTCGTAGGACGGCACCGGTTGCTGCTGACCGGTCGCGTACGGGTCGTAGGCGTAGCCCTGGGGCTGCTGTTGCTGCGTCCAGTACGGGTCGTGGGCCTGCTGCTGGGGCACCTGTCGGTACACCGGCTGCCCGTACTCGTCGTAGCCCACGAGTTCGTACTGCTGGTCGCCCCCGTGGCCAGCGTCGTATCGGTCGTTCACCGGTGCCCCTCTCGGCTCACTCGCCGCGGTACAGCTGCCGCTTGTCGATGTAGCGCACCACGCCGTCCGGCACCAGGTACCAGACGGGATCGCCCTTGGCGACTCTCGCACGGCAGTCCGTGGAGGAGATGGCGAGCGCCGGGACCTCGACCAGCGAGACCCCGCCCGCGGGCAGGCCGGGGTCGGCCAGGGTGTGACCCGGACGGGTGACCCCGATGAAGTGTGCCAGGGAGAACAGTTCGTCCGCGTCGCGCCAGGTGAGGATCTGGGCGAGCGCGTCGGCGCCGGTGATGAAGAAGAGGTCCGACTCGGGGTTGAGCTCGTGCAGTTCGCGCAGGGTGTCGATGGTGTAGGTGAGGCCCTTGCGGTCGATGTCGATGCGGCTCACGGAGAAGTGGGGGTTCTCCGCCGTGGCGATGACCGTCATCAGATAGCGGTCCTCGGCCGCCGAGACCGAGCGGTGGGACTTCTGCCAGGGCTGTCCGGTCGGCACGAACACGACCTCGTCGAGCCCGAACTGCGCGGCGACCTCCTGGGCCGCCACGAGGTGCCCGTGGTGGATCGGGTCGAACGTTCCGCCCATGACGCCGAGGCGGCGCCGGACGGGCTCCGACGGGCGGTTTCCCGGTGCGCCGGCGGTGCTGTCACCCCGGCCGTCGGTGGTGTCGTGTGCCTGGTCCTTCGCCTGGTCGTGCTCCGGACCGGTAGGCATTTCCTGCTCTCCCATGCGTGGAGAGCCTACCGGCCCGGCCGACGCGCCCGACTCGAACGTCCTTTTGCGCGGATTGGGCCCAACCCGGCGGTTCAGGCCTAGCGGTCCCGGTTGAAGCGGGTGGTGATCCACAGCAGCAGCATCAGGGCGACGAAGGCTCCGCCGCCGGTCAGGTAGGGGCTGAGGCTCTCGTGGTTGCCGCTGTGCTCCCCGCCGCCCTCGGCGGCGAGAGTGACCAAGTCGGCAGCGGTGCTGTGGAAGCTCATCGTCGGCGTGACCTATCCGGGTGTGGGATCGGGATAAAGACTGGGGCCATCGTATGCGGGGGCCTCACCGGCGATCACGCCGACTCCGCCCAGGGGTGAACGCGGGCGCCGTCGCGCGCGTACTTCTCCTGCGAGACAACCGTTCGCGTGCGCCGTACGTCCTTCCCCTCGGCGGGCGTCATTCGTCCCGCTTGTAACCCCGCAGAAGGAACCACGCCGTCAGGACGGAGCCGAGGACCATCACGATGAGCACCACACGCAGCAGGTTGCCCGCTCCCTGTTCCTTCGCTGCGGCGTCCGCGGCCTCGGAGAGCAAGGCGGACGCCGGCGGGTGCGGGAGATGTCCCATGGAGATCGCTCCTTACGGTTGATGCCCTGCCACGGTAACTCCGCCTAGGCTGGACCTCGCTTCGGGGGCAACATGGGCAAACAGACGCATGGGGGATTCATGCCGGACGACAGCCACGAGCAGAACGGGCACGAGAACGTGCCGAGCAGGCAGCGCAGGCGCTTCGAGGGAATCTCCTCGCGGGCGTACGAACACCCCGCGGACCGCTCGGCGCTGGTGGCGCTGCGCAAGCTCAGCGGCTTCGACACGGTGTTCAAGGCACTCAGCGGGCTGCTGCCGGAACGCAGCCTGCGGCTGCTGTTCCTGTCCGACTCCGTACGGGTCTCGGACCAGCAGTTCGCCCACCTCAACGACATGCTGCGGGACGCGTGCTACATCCTGGACCTGGAGAAGGTCCCGCCGATGTACGTGAACCAGGACCCGCAGCCCAACGCGATGTGCATCGGCCTGGACGAACCGATCATCGTCGTGACCACCGGGCTCGTCGAGCTGCTCGACGAGGAGGAGATGCGGGCCGTCATCGGTCACGAGGTGGGCCACGCGCTCTCCGGCCACTCGGTGTACCGGACGATACTGCTGTTCCTGACGAGCCTCGCCCTGAAGATCGCCTGGATCCCGCTGGGGAACCTCGCGATCATGGCGATCGTGACCGCGCTGCGCGAGTGGTTCCGCAAGTCGGAGCTGTCCGCCGACCGCGCGGGCCTGCTGGTCGGCCAGGACGTCCAGGCCTCGATGCGCGGTCTGATGAAGATCGCGGGCGGCAACCACCTGCACGAGATGAACGTGGACGCGTTCCTCGCGCAGGCCGAGGAGTACGAGGCCGGGGGCGACCTGCGCGACTCCGTGCTCAAGATCCTCAATGTGCTGCCCCGCTCGCACCCCTTCACCACCGTGCGCGCGGCCGAGCTGAAGAAGTGGGCCGAGTCCCGCGACTACCAGCGGATCATGGACGGGCACTACCCGCGGCGCAGCGAGGACAAGGACACCTCGGTGACCGACTCCTTCCGTGAGTCGGCCACGCACTACACGAGCAGCGTCAAGAGCTCCAAGGACCCGCTGATGAAGCTGGTCACCGACATCGCGGGCGGCGCGGGCGACCTCGGCGGCCGGGTGCGGCGCGGCTTCGGCGGCTTCGCCAACGGCGGCAGCGGCTCGGGCTCCGGCGACACCTCGGGCGGTGGCACGGACACCGCCCAGGACAGGCGCCCGGACGACGAGTGACGTACGGCGACCGCCACTGACATGACGAGCGCCCGGCCGGAGGCAAGACCTCCGGGCCGGGCGCTCGTCGTTTCGGGACGGCCGGGCGAGGCTACGGCGGGGCCCGGCGCGTCACACCTTCGGCTGGGCGCTCTCCGCGAGGGAGCCGCACAGGGCGGTGGCCGCGCCGGTGCTGTACGGGTCGGTGCCGGCGGCCGGGCCGCCCGCCTTGGCGGTCTGGCCGGCGAGGAGCGGGCGCAGATGGTTCGCGGCGTCGTCGGCGCAGGCCAGCGGCCCGGCCTGGACGTAGGAGACGACGACCTCCGCCTGGTGGGTGCGCAGGTCGTCCTGGTCGAAGCGGAAGTGCAGTTCGCGTCGGACGGTGAACAGCGAGGCCTCGGCCTCCGCCTTGTCGCCCGGCGGTCGCAGCGCGTACACGAAGGTGTGGGCGGCGACGACCTCCAGGGTGCCGGAGTCGAACTCGGCGGCCTGGAGGGTGCCCTGGACGCGGATCTTGCGGTCGGCGAGCTCCGCCTGTGACGGGTCGAAGCGGACCAGCCAGCCGGTGGGGGCGTGCCGCCCGTCCGCGGCCGGATGGTCGAAACTCTGCTCGAACTGGTCGAGCTGTTCCGAGTCGAGCAGCCGCCGTACGGGCTGGACGGTGGTGCCGCCGAGCACCTCCGGGTCGAGCGCGGAGGCGACCAGGTACTCCTTGGCGATGGTCAGCGCGGAGACGACCTGACCGTCGGTGAAGTGCTCGGTACGCCGGGTGGCCGGCATGGTGATGCCCTCGGCACCGATCCGGAACTGGGCGGCCGGGCTGCGCGCGTACAGCGTCTCGGGCTCCTCGGCGCCGGGCACCGCGGACTGCGGGGACAGCGGGATCACCGTCATCCTGAGCGGCTCGGTGGGCTTGGCGGCCCGGGTGTCGTAGGGGTGGCGGACGCCCATGTAGATGGCGGTGCCGAAGGCCAGGGCGATCAGCAGGACGAGGATCAGCGCCTGCCGGGAGAGGCCGCCCCGGCGCAGGGGCGGGCGGCGGCGCACGGCCGGGGCGTGGTCGGTGAGGCGCTCCCGCGCGGAGAACTCCTGGAGGCGGGCAGCGCGGACGAACGACTCGTCGAAGACGACGGATCGGTATTCGTCCTCTCCACCGCCGGGGGCGCCCTCGGGACTGCCCTCAGGTGGGTTTCCAGGCCCGCCCATACCTTCAGAGTAGGTCTCGGGGGGCCTCGGTAAACGCGCCGCCTCACGGCAAGTTCTGACAGGTCCTCACCAGGTTTTCGAACAGCTGTCGAACTGCCCGCGGAGGCCCTTCGGGGGCCCTCTCAGGGCGTCCGGGGGTCCGCCGACACCGCCGGCTGGGAGTAGTCGGCGGAGGCGGAGGGGCCCGTCGGGAGGCCTTGCTCGACGCCGGTGGTGGCGGGGGGCCGGATCTGTTCGCCACGGCCGGAGGAGGCGCCCCGGTAGACCGCGGTGAAGGCCAGTGCGACCATGCCGATGCCCATGACCAGGGCGAGGATCCAGGCGACCGGTCGGTGCCAGCGGGTCTGCTTGCCGTACGGCCTGCCATAGGGGTTGTCGGCGGCGTAGCGGTCCTCCAGGATCTCGGCGTCGTCGAGATCGTCCAGCTCGTCGTCACGGCCGTGGCCGAAATAGGGGCCGTCCGGTCCGAAACCGTCGTCGTAACGGTCGTCGTCGCGTGGGCCTCTGGAGTGGGTCCGGCGGGCTTCGGCCTCCTGGGCCGCGGCACGGGCCTCCGCCGCCGCGAGCAGCCGCTCGACCGCTGTCGGCTCGTGGACCACGGCCGCCCGTACGAAGGCCTCGTCGAAGACCACGGAGGCGAACTCTTCGTCCATACCCCCGCGGTCGCGGTCGTCGTCGGGCTCCCAGCCGTCAGGGAACGGCGTGCCCCCCACGTCCTCCGGCACGGATCCAGAGTAGACCGGGGTGGTCAATTTGGGCAGACGGTAAGGAAATTCATCCGTTTTGCCAGCTGGGCGCCAGCCTGTTCACAGGAACGGGCCGGCGCCCCACGAGACCCGCGACGGCTCAGCGCCGTACGTGCCCGTCGCCCGTGACGATGTACTTCGTGCTGGTCAGCTCGGGCAGGCCCATCGGGCCTCGGGCGTGCAGCTTCTGGGTGGAGATGCCGATCTCGGCGCCGAAGCCGAACTGTCCGCCGTCGGTGAAGCGCGTCGAGGCGTTGACGGCGACCGTGGTGGAGTCGACGAGCTGCGTGAAGCGGCGGGCGGCCTGCTGGGAGGTCGTCACGATCGCCTCGGTGTGGCCGGAGCTCCACAGCCGGATGTGCTCCACGGCCCGGTCGAGCGAGTCGACGACGGCCGCGGCGATGTCGTACGAGAGGTACTCGGCCTCCCAGTCGTCCGTGGTGGCCTCGACGACCGTGGCCCGGCTCTCCTTGGCGAACGCGAGGACCCGCTCGTCGGCGTGGACCGTGACCCCGGCGTCGGCGAGGGCGTCGAGGGCACGGGGCAGGAACTCGGGGGCGATGTCCTGGTGGACGAGGAGGGTCTCGGCGGCGTTGCAGACGCTGACCCGGTGGGCCTTGGAGTTGATCAGGATCTCGATCGCCGTGTCCAGGTCGGCGTTCGCGTCGACGTAGACGTGGCAGTTGCCCGTGCCGGTCTCGATCACCGGGACGGTGGACTCCTCCACGACCGTACGGATCAGGGAGGCGCCGCCACGCGGGATGAGCACGTCGACCAGGCCGCGGGCGCGCATCAGCTCGCGTACGGACTCGCGGCTCTCGCCGGGGACCAGCTGGACGGCGTCGGCGGGCAGCCCGGCGCCGCCGACGGCGTCCCGCAGGACCCGTACGAGGGCGGTGTTGGACTCGTAGGCGGAGGACGAGCCGCGCAGCAGGACCGCGTTGCCTGACTTCAGGCAGAGGGCGGCGGCGTCCACGGTCACGTTCGGGCGGGCCTCGTAGATGATGCCGACGACACCGAGCGGGACGCGGACCTGGCGCAGGTCGATGCCGTTCGGAAGGGTGGAGCCCCGGACGACCTCGCCGACCGGGTCGGGCAGCGCGGCCACGTCACGGACGTCGGCGGCGATCGCCCGGACCCGCTCCGGGGTCAGCGTCAGCCGGTCGACGATCGCCTCACTGGTGCCGGCCTCGCGGGCCTTGTCGATGTCCTTGGCGTTGGCCTCGACGATGTCACTCGTACGGACTTCCAGCGCGTCGGCGATGGCGAGCAGCGCGTCGTCCTTGACGGCGCGCGGGAGCGGCGCGAGGTCGGCGGCTGCGGCCTTGGCACGGTAGGCGGCCCGGGTGACCGGGGTCATGGAGTCGTACGGCGAGAGCGAGGTCATAAGGGAAGGGTAGTGCTCCTGGGGAGACCGCCCCAGCCGCTGTCCCACAAGCCGAGACGGGCTCGCTCAGAACGGGTGGACCCCCACCCGTGCGGCCGGGGGCGGTCCGAATCCCTCCGCGATGCGCAGGTGGTACGTCTGGCGGTCGATGACCTCCAGGCCGACGATCTCCCAGGGTGGCAGTCCGGCCGTCCGGCGGTGCTCGCCCCACAGGCGCAGGGCGACGGCGGCGGCGTCGTGGAGGTCGCGGGCCTCCTCCCAGTAGCGGATCTCGGCGTGGTCGTTGGCGTAGCGGCTGGTCAGCAGAAAGGGATGGTCGTGGGCGAGCTGTTCGAGGCCGCGCCGCACCTCCTTGAGGGGGGCCTCGGGTCCGGAGACGCTCAGCGTGACGTGCCACAGCCGGGGCAGGTCCTGTGGCTCCTCGACGCTGTCGCCCTCGTACGTGTCCGAGGCGGCGACGCTGGTGAGCGCCCGCTCCTCGCCGGCCGCACGGGAGGTACCACCACCACGGGACGCGGCGGCCCCGGGGCGCACTCGTCTCACGACGGCCTCCTTCGCAACGATTCGTGCTTCGCAATGGGTCGTGCGGAATCTCCCCGAGACAAAGTTGAGCAGGCTCAGGGGCTTCGCGTGGCGGTTTTACGGAACGCGCACCGCCGGGGCCGTGCTTTCGCCCCTCCACGGGGCCGCTGGTCAGGGGTGCAGGAGGACGAGGTCGTCCCTGTGTACGACCTCTCGTTCGTACGCGGGACCCAGCTCGCGCGCCAGTTCCCGGGTCGAGCGGCCGATCAGCTGGGGGATCTCCTTGGCGTCGAAGTTCACGAGCCCGCGCGCGACGGCCCGGCCCGTGGCGTCCCGCAGTTCCACGGGGTCACCCGCGACGAAGTCGCCCTCGACGGCGGCGATGCCGGCGGGAAGCAGCGACTTGCGGCGCTCGACGACCGCGCGCACGGCGCCGTCGTCCAGGGTGAGCGCGCCCTGCGGGGTGGAGGCGTGCTGGAGCCACAGCAGCCGGTCGGCGGATCGCTTGCCGGTGGGGTGGAAGTACGTGCCGGTGTCACCGCCGGTGAGGGCGTCCGCCGCGTGGACGGCGCTGGTCAGGACGACGGGGATGCCCGCTCCGGTGGCGATCCCGGCGGCCTCGACCTTGGTGACCATGCCGCCGGTGCCGACGCCCGCCTTGCCCGCGCTGCCGATCTCCACGTGCGCGAGGTCCTCGGGGCCCCGTACCTCCGCTATCCGCGACGTGCCGGGCTTGCTGGGGTCGCCGTCGTACACGCCGTCCACGTCCGACAGCAGGACCAGCAGATCCGCGCGGACGAGGTGGGCGACGAGGGCGGCGAGGCGGTCGTTGTCACCGAAGCGGATCTCGTCCGTGGCGACGGTGTCGTTCTCGTTGACGACCGGCAGGGCGCCCATCGCGAGGAGCTTGTCGAGGGTGCGGGAGGCGTTGCGGTGGTGGGCGCGGCGGCTCATGTCGTCGGAGGTGAGGAGTACCTGGCCGACGCGGATGCCGTAGCGGGCGAAGGAGGCCGTGTAGCGGGCCACCAGCAGGCCCTGGCCGACGCTGGCGGCCGCCTGCTGCCGGGCGAGGTCCTTGGGGCGGCGGCGCAGGCCCAGCGGCGCGAGCCCGGCGGCGATGGCGCCGGACGAGACCAGCACGATCTCCCGCTCTCCCCCGCTGCGGGCCTTGGCTAGGACGTCCACCAGGGCGTCCACCCGGTCCGCGTCGAGGCCCCCGGAGGCCGTCGTCAGCGACGAGGAGCCCACCTTCACGACGATCCGGTGCGCTTCCGCCACGCCCTGCCTTGCCGCTGACACCTGTATCCCCAATGTTCCGAACCAGCCCGGTGTGTGCAGTCCGCAATCTACGGGAGCGGACGGGCCGGACGCGTCTTCATTTCGAGGGGCGGACGGCACCGGGCCGCCTCTGAAGCCTTTATGAGGAGTTGGTGAAACCACCCTGGACGCCCCAGGTGTTATGTCCGACTATTGGCGATTGCTCCCTCGGAAGATTGCTCCTCGACCTCCCTAGGTCATACGGTCAGGGATCGGCCTTCCT
Source organism: Streptomyces sp. NPDC002787 (assembly GCF_053592095.1). Lineage (NCBI taxonomy): Bacteria > Bacillati > Actinomycetota > Actinomycetes > Kitasatosporales > Streptomycetaceae > Streptomyces > Streptomyces sp. NPDC002787. The sequence continues at coordinate 51,834 of NZ_JBSFVC010000019.1, forward strand.
CAGGCCACCCCCAGACCTACCTTCCCCCCTCCGTCCGTCGCACCCTCCGCAGGAGCCCAGCCCGTGCCCTCCGCAGGCCTCGCACCCCGCCGCATCGCGCAGCTCTCAGCGCTGCTCGCGATGTTCGCGCTCTTCACGGCCCAGATCGTCTCCGCACTGCTGCCGAACATTCCGGTGTTCGTCGCCGCCAGTGCGGCGGGCCTCGTCCTGGACACGTATCTGCAGTACCGGGACCCCGGGCTGCTCGCGACGCTGGGCAAGGTCCGCTTCGACGCGCTGGTGCGCCAGTTGCTGCGCGACATGCTGGTCCTGGTGGGGCTTCTGCGCATCGACGGCATCGATCCGCTGCGTGAGCAGGCCCCGCTCCTGGTCGGCCTCGTCCTCTTCTACGCGGTGCACTTCGCCTGCCAGGCCGTCTCCGTGCTGGTCCGCCGCACCCGGACGCTGCCCATCGTCACCCGCAACATCGACGCCTCCGAGCTGCGCCTGACCGCGGCCCCGCCGCGCGTCCTGGCCCGCCGCCAGGCCCACCGTCTGCTCACGTTCTCCCTGCCGATCACGGCCGGCCTGGTGCTGACCGCGGCGACGCAGGACGTTGTCTGGGGCGCCGTCGGCCTCGGCACCGGCCTCATCGCCCTCGTCCTGGGCACCGCGTACCTGGCGACATGGCTGCTGCCGAAGAAGCGGGCGAAGAGCGAGCAGCAGGTCATGGAGTGGCTGGACAGGTGGCTGGCGCGGTACCAGCCGACCACCGCCATGTACTTCTCCGGCGGTACGACCTCGGCGTACCAGGCGAACATGTGGCTCTCCACGCTCTCCCAGCTGGAGAAGCCGCTGATCGTGCTGCGTGAGCGCTTCATGGTGCAGAAGATCGACGCGACGGACGTCCCCGTCATCTGCTTCCCGAAGGTGACGACGATGTTCTCCCTGGAGAACTCGACGCTGAAGATGATGCTGCACCCCGCCAACGCCGCGAAGACCTCCCAGGTGCTGCGCATCCCCACGATCAAGCACGCCTTCATCAACCACGGGGAGAGCGACAAGCTGTCCTCCTGCAACCCGTACGCGAAGGCGTACGACGAGGTGTGGGTCGCCGGTCCCGCCGCGCGCGAGCGGTACGCGCTCGCCGAGGTCGGCGTCGAGGACAAGGACATCGTCGAGGTCGGCCGCCCGCAGCTGGCGCCGATCCGCCCCTACGCGGGCCCGCCGACCGGCACGTACACGACCGTCCTCTACGCCCCCACCTGGGAGGGCTGGGACGGCAACCCCGGCAACACGTCCGTGGTCCTGGCCGGCGAGAACATCGTCCGCAAGCTGCTCGCCGACGACAAGGTACGGCTGCTGTACAAGCCGCACCCGATGACGGGCTCGGTCGACCCGCGCGCGGGCGCCGCGAACGAGCGGATCAAGGCGATGATCCGGGAGGCCAACACGAAGCGGTCCGGGGCTCGCCCCGGTCCCGAGGCCGCCGCCGAGCTGACCCGCCGTACGGCCGAGCTGGACAGGCTGACCTCGGCCTCCTTCCGGACCAGCGCGGACGAGATGGAGCGGATGCTGCTGCAGGGCACGCCGAGCGGGGACCGTGAGGCGGCCATCTCCGAGGCGACGCTGGCATGGGAGAGGGCGTACTGGGCGTCGTTCCCGGAGTGGGAGCACCTGATCGTCACCGAGGCGCGGCCCGCGATCTTCGCCTGCTTCAACGTGTCCGACCTGCTGATCAGCGATGTCTCGTCGGTGGTCTCCGACTGGCTGTCCAGTGAGAAGCCGTACTCGGTCGCCAACACGTGCGGGCTGCCGGAGGCGGCGTTCCGGGCGGCGTTCCCGACGGTGTCCGCCGGTGTCGTCCTCACGCCGAAGGCGGGCGGTGTCCCGGCCCTCCTCGACGCGGTCCGCAACCCCGAGAAGGACCAGTTCACCAAGGCCCGCGCGGAGCTGAAGGAACAGCTTCTCGGGCCCTCGGACCCGCCCTCCCTCGTCCGCTTCGACTCGGCCGTCAAGGCGTTGTGCGCCAAGGCCGACGAGCGGCGTGTACGGATGGAGTCCCGCCTCGCCAACGAGATTCCCTCGCCTCGGGAGGCGCGGGACGAGGTGTCTGAGGGCGAGCCGAGCGATTCGCTCCACTAGGAACGGGGAAGGGCCCCGGGGGTGGTTACCTCCGGGGCCCTTCTTTTTGTTCGGGCGGATGCGCCTGGGAGCTCGGGGTGGCCGGCTGGTACGGCGACTGCGCGGGTGCTCGGCTGGTCGCGCGGTTCCCCGCGCCCCTGAAGAGGCTGCGCCCCTTGCGCCCCTTTTAGAACGGCTCGAAGTCGTCGTACGCCTTCTCGACCTCGTCTCGCTCCGCCTGGCGGTCGCGGCGGCGTTGGACGGCGGGGCGGGGCGCCTCGAAGCGGTGGTCCTCGCCACGGCGGCCGAGCATCTCCGCGCCGGCCATGACGGTCGGCTCCCAGTCGAAGACGACCGCGTTGTCCTCGGGGCCGATGGCGACGCCGTCGCCGGAGCGGGCGCCCGCCTTCATCAGCTCCTCCTCGACACCGAGGCGGTTGAGACGGTCGGCGAGGTAGCCCACGGCTTCGTCGTTGTTGAAGTCGGTCTGGCGGACCCAGCGCTCCGGCTTCTCGCCGCGTACGCGGAAGAGACCGTCCTCCTCCTGCACGACCGTGAAGCCCGCGTCGTCGACGGCCTTCGGCCGGATGACGATCCGCGTCGCCTCCTCCTTCGGCTTGGCGGCGCGCGCCCTGCCCACGAAGTCGGCGAGGGCGAAGGACAGCTCCTTCAGCCCCATGTGGGCGACGGCGGACACCTCGAAGACCCGGTAGCCCCGAGCTTCCAGGTCCGGCCGCACCATCTCGGCGAGGTCCTTGCCGTCGGGTACGTCGATCTTGTTGAGGACGACGATCCGGGGCCGGTTGTCGAGCCCGCCGTACTGCCGCAGCTCCTCCTCGATGATGTCGAGGTCGGAGACGGGGTCGCGGTCCGATTCCAGCGTCGCCGTGTCGAGGACGTGGACGAGGACGCTGCAGCGCTCGACGTGGCGGAGGAACTCGAGGCCGAGGCCCTTGCCCTGGCTGGCGCCCGGGATCAGGCCCGGCACGTCGGCGATCGTGTAGACCGTCTCGCCGGCCGTGACCACGCCCAGGTTCGGGACGAGCGTCGTGAACGGGTAGTCCGCGATCTTCGGCTTGGCGGCGGAGAGGACCGAGATCAGCGAGGACTTGCCCGCGCTCGGGTAGCCGACGAGCGCCACATCGGCGACCGTCTTGAGCTCCAGGACGATGTCGCCCATGTCCCCCGGCACGCCGAGCAGCGCGAAGCCGGGCGCCTTGCGGCGGGCGGAGGCGAGGGCCGCGTTGCCGAGGCCGCCCCGGCCGCCCTGCGCGGCGACGAAGGAGGTGCCTTGGCCGACGAGGTCGGCGAGGACGTTCCCGTGCTTGTCGAGCACGACCGTGCCGTCCGGGACCGGCAGGACGAGGTCCTGGCCGTCCTTCCCGGAGCGGTTGCCGCCCTCGCCCGGCTTGCCGTTGGTGGCCTTGCGGTGCGGGGAGTGGTGGTAGTCGAGGAGGGTCGTCACGGACTGGTCGACGGTCAGGATGACGTCGCCGCCCCGGCCGCCGTTGCCGCCGTCGGGGCCGCCGAGCGGCTTGAACTTCTCCCGGTGGACGGAGGCGCAGCCGTGGCCTCCGTTACCCGCGGCGACATGCAGCTCGACGCGGTCCACGAAGGTGGTCATGGTGGGGGCCTCCAGAAACGTACGGGTTCAGTTATTGGTTAACACGCGAAAGGCGGACCCGCCTTCCCGAACGGGAAGTGAGGTCCGCCTCGCGAAAGACTGTCCGAAGACTTTCCGATCAGCCGACCGGAACGATGTTCACGACCTTGCGGCCACGGGCGGTACCGAACTCGACCGCACCGGCGTTCAGCGCGAACAGCGTGTCGTCCTTGCCGCGGCCGACACCCGAGCCCGGGTGGAAGTGCGTGCCGCGCTGGCGGACCAGGATCTCACCCGCGTTGACGACCTGACCGCCGAAACGCTTCACGCCGAGGCGCTGAGCGTTGGAGTCACGACCGTTACGGGTGGACGATGCGCCCTTCTTGTGTGCCATCTCTCCTCAGTCCCTTACTTCGCAGCCGCGGGGATCTCAGTGACCTTGATCGCCGTGTACTGCTGGCGGTGGCCCTGACGACGGCGGTAGCCGGTCTTGTTCTTGTAGCGCAGAATGTCGATCTTCTGGCCCTTGTGGTGGTCCACGACCTCGGCCTGGACCTTGATGCCGGCCAGCACCCACGGGTCACTGGTCACAGCGTCGCCGTCGACAACGAGCAGGGTCGAGAGCTCGACCGTGTCGCCAACCTGGGCAGTGGAAATCTTGTCAACCTCAACGATGTCGCCGACAGCAACCTTGTGCTGGCGACCACCGCTGCGCACGATGGCGTACACGCGGATCTCACTCTCTCGCTCGGGAACGGCACCCCCGCAGTCCAGCCGCCCGACACGCGAACGGCCTCTTCCACGGCGCCCGGCGCCCGGAAGGATGAGGTTTACGGGGATGTGGCGCGTCCGAGGCGGCATCCGGACGGATACCTATGGACACGCCGACGGTCAAGGTTACGGGGCCACGCCCGAAAGGGTCAAACCGAGCCCCTCGCCCGCTAGGTGGTCGGCTTCTCGCCGTCCGCCGGCAGCGGCTTCACGCCCTTGCAAAGGTCCGTGGTGTCCGCCTTGCCCGGATGGGCGACGGCGATCACCTTGTCGAAGTGTGCCCGGTACATGTCGTGCACGGCGTCGTCGTCGACCTTGACGATCGACTCGTCGTTCTCGCGCAGCGCGGGGCCGGTGTAGTTGCCCGAGCCGGTGAAGCTGATCTTGTTGCGCACCCCGTCGTACCTGCCGTCGACGAGGATGTACTTGGTGTGGATGATGTACGGCGTGGTCAGCTTCTGCCCGGGGTTCAGCGGGTCCCGGTCGTCGTTGTAGCAGCGGACCGTCGGCCCGCCGGACGTGTGCATCTTCTCCCACGTCCCCTTGGTCCCGCCGCTGCTCTTGGCGCTGTCGGACTCGGCGTACACGATGCTCACGTTGCAGCCGGACTTCTTCAACGCGACCAGCTTCTCGGCGATCGCCAGCCGTGTGATCTTGAAGATCGCGACCCGCACCCAGGTCTTCCGCGTCCCGCCCGCGCCGTCCTCGTACGAGCACTGCACGTTGTTGAGCACCGAGTACACGGTGTCGGTGGCCCGCGTGTTGCCGGCCCGGGGGAAGAGGTACGCCTTGTAGAGGCCGTTGCTGACGGTCCGGTACTCCCAGGACGCCCAGTCCCGGGCGACCATCGTGTCGAAGTAGTCCGCGTACGCGTCGTACATCGTCGGGTTGTTCGGCAGCAGCAGCGCGTCGTTGAAGAACTTGGTGTGCGCCGACGGCGTCGAGTTCGACGTCGTCTGCACGACCACGTTCGTGGCGCCCTCGACCGCCGAGAACAGCCAGAACTTGTTGTGCATGATCGACTGCCCGTACTTCGGGTCGCCGAGGCAGGACCTGTCGACGGGGCAGGTCGCTATGTACGAGCCCTTCGTACGGTCGGTGCCGAGCGCGGCGGCGAGCGTGCCGTACGCGGTGTTGGTCGGGCGGTCGCTGATGCTCGACTCGTCCAGCAGGATCCGGACGTTCACGCCCCGGTCCTTGGCGGCGACCAGGGCGTTGACGACGGACGCCTCCCACACGTGGTAGACGGCGACCTTGATGGTGGAGCCGGGCAGTGCGGCGGCCGTCAGCTCGATCAGCCGGGTGCGTATCGCGAGCTGCGCGCTCTCCTCGCCCAACGGGTCGTTGAAGATGGGGCCTTCGGTCCAGGTCGGGGCGGCCTGCGCGGTGCCCGCGGACATCGCCGCCTGCACCCCGGCCGCCGACAGCACGGTGGCCAGTGCCACCGCCCCGCGCATGCGCACGCGCGCCATGCGATCCCCTCCCCGTTCCCACCCTGACCGTGATTCGTATGACTACGGGAGTCTTACAGGCGCTCATCGCGCCGCGAGAGGGTGGGGGTGCCGGTGAGACGACAGAGAGGGTGAAACCCCCCAAATCTCTTCACCCGGTGTGAAGTTGCTCTCCTGAGACGCACCGGTGCCCCTGCCGGACGGTGAAACCGCCCGGCAGGGGCACCGGTGGGAGCGGGCCATGCGCCCGCCCCGGGGCTCAGCTCTCGTCGGTCGAAGCCGTGACCGTGGCCGACGTCTGCTCGGCGGCCACCGTGCTCTTCTTCGTGGCCGACTTCTTCGTCGCCGCCTTCTTGGCCGTGGCCTTCTTCGCGACCGTCTTCTTGGCCGCCGCCGTCTTCTTGGTGGCGGCCTTCTTCGCCGTCGCCTTCTTGGCCGTCTTCCGCGCCGCCGTCTTCTTGGCGGGCGCCTCGGACTCGGTCTCCTCGGCGGCCGGAGCGGCCTCCTCGACCGGCGCCTCGGCCGTGCCCTCGGCGGTAGCCGCCGGCACGACGACCACAGCGTCCTCAGCGGGCGCGGTGGGCGCCGTCGCCTTGCGCACCGCACGCCGACGCGGACGGGCCGGAGCCGCGCTCTCGGCAGCGTCGGCAGCCTCGGGCTGGGCGGCCCGGTCGGCCACGGCCGGCTCGCTCACCGTCACTGTCACCGTGGTCTCGTCCGCTTCCACGACCGGCTCGGACACCGTCACCACGGCCTCCTCCGCCGCCGCTCCGGCCGGCGCGCCCGCCGGAGCGGACACCTTCCGGGTCGCCCGGCGACGCGTACGGCCCTTGGGCGCGGCCTCCTCGGTGCTCGGCGCGGCGGCCGGCATCTCGACGACCGGGTCTTCCACCGCGAAGGGCTCCGCCTCGGCGGCCTCCCGCGACTTCGGGGCACGGTCCTCGGAGGTTGTGGTGACCACGGTCTCGCGCTGCTTCGGCGCGCCGGAGGGCGCGGACGCCCGCCGGGTCGCACGACGGCGCGAACGGCTGCGTCCGACAGCAGCCTCCGCCTCGGCGACGCTGCTGTACAGCTCCTCGTCCGGCTCGAACTCCGGCGCGGGCAGCGCCACGGGCTCGGCGACCTCGGCGGCCACCTCGGCCTCGACCAGCTCAACCGGCTCCACCGGCTCGACGGCCTCGGCAGCGGACACGTGCTCGTGGTCGTGCTCGTGCTCGGCACCACCACGTCCGCGCTTGCGGCGCTTGCCGCCACCGCCGACAGCGGTCGGCTGGTCCATGTGCACGATCACGCCGCGCCCGTTGCAGTGGACACAGGTCTCGGAGAAGGACTCCAGGAGGCCCTGCCCGACCCGCTTCCGGGTCATCTGGACCAGGCCCAGCGAGGTGACCTCGGCGACCTGGTGCTTCGTACGGTCGCGTCCCAGGCACTCCAGCAGGCGCCGTAGCACCAGGTCCCGGTTCGATTCCAGGACCATGTCGATGAAGTCGATGACGACGATGCCGCCGAGGTCGCGCAGCCGCAGCTGACGGACGATCTCCTCGGCCGCCTCCAGGTTGTTCCTGGTGACCGTCTCCTCCAGGTTGCCGCCCTGGCCGGTGAACTTACCGGTGTTGACGTCGACCACGATCATGGCCTCGGTCTTGTCGATCACCAGCGAACCACCGCTGGGCAGCCACACCTTGCGGTCCAGCGCCTTCATCAGCTGCTCGTCGATGCGGTACGTGGCGAAGACGTCGACCTCGGAGGTCCACTTCTGCAGCCGGTCCGCGAGGTCGGGCGCGACATGGGAGACGTATCCGTGGATGGTCCCCCACGCCTCGTCGCCGCTCACGATGACCTTGGAGAAGTCCTCGTTGAAGATGTCGCGGACGACCCGGACGGTCATGTCCGGCTCGCCGTACAGCAGCGTCGGCGCGTTGCCGTTCTTGGCCTTCTTCTGGATGTCCTCCCACTGCGCCTGCAGTCGCTCGACGTCGCGGCGCAGCTCGTCCTCGCTCGCGCCCTCGGCGGCGGTGCGCACGATGACGCCCGCGTCCTCGGGGACGATCTTCTTGAGGATGGTCTTCAACCGGGCCCGCTCGGTGTCGGGCAGCTTGCGGCTGATGCCGGTCATCGACCCCTCGGGGACATAGACCAGGTAGCGGCCGGGCAGCGAGACCTGGCTGGTCAGACGCGCGCCCTTGTGGCCGATCGGGTCCTTGGTCACCTGGACGAGGACCGACTGGCCGGACTTGAGCGCGCTTTCGATGCGGCGCGGGCCGTTGGCCATGCCCAGCGCCTCGAAGTTGACCTCACCGGCGTACAGGACGGCGTTGCGCCCCTTGCCGATGTCGATGAAGGCGGCCTCCATCGACGGCAGCACGTTCTGCACCTTGCCGAGGTAGACGTTGCCGACGTACGAGGTCGACTGCTCCTTGTTGACGTAGTGCTCGACGAGCACGTTGTCTTCCAGGACGCCGATCTGGGTGCGCTCACCGCTCTGGCGCACGACCATGACGCGCTCGACGGCCTCACGACGGGCCAGGAACTCGGCCTCGGTGATGATCGGGACGCGACGGCGGCCCTGCTCACGGCCTTCCCGGCGACGCTGCTTCTTGGCCTCCAGACGGGTCGAGCCCTTGATGGACTGCACCTCGTCGGACAGCTCGGTGTCCTTCGCTCGCCGCTCGCGCGGCTCACGGACCTTGACGACCGTGCGCTCGGGGTCGTCGGACGTCGGCTCGGCCTCGGTGCCGGAGTCACCGGCGCGACGACGGCGGCGCCGGCGCCGGCGGCTGCTGCTGGAGCCCGAACCGGACTCCTCGCGCTCGTCGCCCTCGTCCTCGGCGTCCTCGTCCACCTGCTCGGCGGTGTCCTCGGCGTCCTGCGCGGCCTGCTCGGCGGCGAGCTCGTCACCCTCGGCGGCGTCCTCGGCATCGGCGGACTCGCCCCGACGGCGGCGGCGGCCACCCCGGCGACGGCGACGCCGCGACCCGGTGGACTCCTCCTCGCCGTACTCGTCGCCCTCGGCGGCGTCCTCGGGCTCCTCGGGCTCCTCGGGCTCCTCCGGCTCGTCGGCCACCACGGTGGCGGCGACGGGCTGCTCAGCCTCGGCGGACTCGCCCCGACGGCGGCGGCGACGCCGCGACCCGCCGGTGCTCTCCTCCTGGGCGAACCCGCCGACCTCGGTGGTCTCGGCGGTCTCCTCGACCTCGGCGGGCACGGTCTCCGCCTCGGCGGCGGCCTGCGCGGCGGCACGCTCCGGCGTCTGGAACATCGGCTCGGTGAACACCGGCGCCTGGAACACGGCCACAGTGGGCCGTGCGGGCCGCGCGGGAGCGTCGTCGCCGGCCGGCGCGGCGGGCTCGGAGAAACCGACGGCGGCCTTGCGCGTGGCCCGACGCCTCGCACGGCGCGGGCCGGCCTCCTCGGTCTCGGCAGCGGCCTGCGGCTGCGGCGCCTTGACGGGCTCGCTCTCGGCGGCGGAGGCCTTCACGGCCGGGGCGGACGTGGTCTCGGCGGCGGCGGGCGCCTCCGCGCCCTGGGCCGGCGCGGTCTCGGCGGCCGCGGTCTCCTCGGCGGCCTCACCCGCCGGCGCACCGGTCGGCGCGGACACCCGGCGGGTGGCGCGGCGACGCGTACGGCGCGGCGCGGCCTCCTCGGCCGCCTCTTCGACGGGCGCGGATTCCTGGGCGGCGACCGGCGTGGCCTCCTGAACCGCGACGGCTGCGCTCTCGACGGCCTCCGCCGGAGCTTCCACGACCTCAGCGGCCTTCGGCTCACCGGCGGGCGCGGCCGCGCGGCGCGTGGCACGACGGCGCGTACGCCCGGCGGGCGCGGTCTCCTCGGTAGTGGCAGCCGCCTCAGCGACGGCGACGGTCTCGGCGACAGCGGGGGCCTCGGCGGCGACCTGGGGCTCGGTGGACGCGGCGCTCTCGCCGGCCTCGGCCGCCTTGGGCGCTCCGGCGGGCGCGGAAGCCCTGCGGGTCGCGCGCCGACGGGTACGACCGGCCGACGGGGCCTCCTCGACGGCGGCGGCGGTCTCGGTCACCTCGGCGACGGCGCCCTCACCGGGGGCGGCGGCCGGCACCACGGTCGCGGCGGCCTCGGCACCCTCGGGCGTACCGGCGGGCGCGGAGGCCCGACGGGTCGCACGACGGCGCGTACGCCCGGCGGGCGCGGCTTCCTCAGGGGCGACAGCAGTGGCCTCGGCCTCGTCGGCTTCCGCGGCCTCCGCGGTGGCGTCGGTCTCGACGGCCTGCGCCGCCTCACCGGTCTCGGCACTCACGGCGCCCTCGGTGATCTCGTCCGGCTCGGCGGCCGCGAGGTCGTCGGACTCGGCGGCCGGTATGGCCGGCGCGGTGGTCTCCGCGGCCGCTTCGGAGGCGGCGGAGGGGGGTCCCGCCGGGCGGGACGCGGCACGGCGGCGACGGCGCGGAGGCAGGGTGTCGCTCGGCGTGGTGTGTTCGGAGCCCTGCGCGGGCTCTGCGGGTTCGATCGTTTCGGGCATGCGGGCGTTTCTCCCGTCAGGCTCCCGGGCGCCGCACCCGGTCCGGCGTGGCCGGTGACGTCCGCGGCTCGCGTCGTGCGCGACTGCCGCCGTCCGGGGCGCGGGCGCCGCACGGGAGCTCTCTGTGTCCTGTCTCGCCGGTTCCGTACGCCATGTTGCGTACGGCCTGGCGAAAGTCTTGTGGTCGGTGCGCTGCCCGACCCAGGTGGCTCCCGGATCCGAGGGCGGCGCTACGACGTCCGTCCCTACGCGGGACCTACCGGCGCCGACGCCTTCGCGGCGGCAGCGGGTTCGGCCGTTGAGAGGGCCGGCGCTGCCTCGCGGTCGGGCGCGAGCGGGTCGGTCACCGTGCCGGTCTCTTCATCGAACAGCCCCTGCGCCAGCCTGGTCACCGCTGCGGGGACCGGCGGCGCCAGGTCGGCCACGGCGCGGAGACCGGACAGGACGTCGTCGGGTCGTACGGCAGGCGTCACGTGCCGAACAACCAGCCGCAGTATCGCACAGGGCTGGTCCGTCGGCCTATCAGCCTGTGGACTGTGCGTCTCAGAACCGTCCGCTCCGGCGCTTGCACCACGTCCGTCACGGCTGTCGAGATCGACCACGGCGGCCCGGGCGTCGAAGGTCCGTACGCCGTTCTTGGTCCTGCGCTGGACCTCGACGAGGTCCGCCGCCTTGAAGGCCTCGACCGCGCGCCCGGCGTCGACGGGGTCCACGCCGTCCAGGCGCAGCTCCCATACGGAGGCCGTGAGCCGGTCGGCGAGCCCGGAGGTCCGGGCCTCGACCGCGTCGACGATGTCGAGGCCCGTGGGCAGCGACTCGTCGAGCAGAATCCTGAGCTTCTCGGGGTCGCGCGCGTCGGTGAGCGCGATCTCCAGGTACTCCGCCTCACTGCCCGTGCCGGTGGGTGCGGCATTGGCGTACGACACCTTCGGATGCGGCGTGAACCCCGCCGAGTACGCCATCGGCACCTCGGCACGGCGCAGCGCACGCTCGAAGGCGCGCTGGAAGTCACGGTGGCTGGTGAACCGGAGGCGGCCGCGCTTGGTGTAGCGCAGTCGGATGCGCTGCACCGCGGGTGCGGGCGGCGGGCCTTCGGGCTGTCGCTTGCCCAGTGTCCTAGTCCTTCGTGAGAGCGGTCGTACTGCTACCAAGAGTACGTGTCTCGGCGGCCTGCGGTTCCCGCCTGTGGACGGGCACCGGCTCGGCCGGCTGCCCGAAGAGCGCCGACCGCACACTGGCACGGGCCTGGCGGACGGTCTGACGGGCGGTGTCCAGGACCTGCCGGGTGGTATGGCCCACACCGCGCCCGAGCTCCGCGACCGGCTTCCACACCACGTCCCGTACGAAGTGACCGGCGGGGGTGAGGACGGTCCGGTACACCCAGCGGGTCGGCTCGACGAAGATCCATCGCAGGAGACTCGCCAGGAAGCGTCCGACGGCGAGCGAGAGCCGCCCGGCCACCCGCCACGCGTGGCCGAGGGCGTCCCGGATCTCCCGGCCGACGACGGCGAGGAACCGCCCGATCGGCGTGAGCACCCACCGCCACACGGCGAGCGCGGGCAGCACGAGCAGAACACGCACGGTCCAGTAGATGCCGAGCCAGAGCCCGGTGAAGATCATCCGCACGAGCCACACGACACCTCGGGCCACCCACGCGATCGCGTGCCCCGCGGGCGTCAGCACGTACCGGTACAGCCACACCGCCGGTACGACGAGGAGGTACCGCACCAGCCAGGCCACAGCCGTGAACAGCGCGACCGCGACGGCGGCGATCCCGGTGCCGACGGCCCTGGCCAGCCAGACGAGGCCACGCCCGAGCGGCGCCAGCGTCCACCGGTACAGCCAGGCGAGCCCGGCTCCTACGCCGGTGGCGACCCAGACCATTCCGGCCCAGAGCCCGGTGGCGGCCCACACCACTCCGGCCCAGAGCCCGGCCGCCGCCCAGGCGATCGCATGCCCCACGGGCGTCAGGGCGTACCGGTACACCCACACGACCGGCACGACCAGCAGCCGGTACCCGAGCCACCCGAGCCCCTGGGCGACCGGCACGACGACGTACCGCCACAGCGCGACCCACGGCCATACGAAGACGGCCTTGCCGACCCACAGCAACGCCCGCCCCACCGGCCGCAGGACGGTGTCCATCAGGAACCGCCCGATCACCACCAGCGCGTCCCACACCATCCGCACCGGCACGACCAGCACGAGCACGACGATCCGCACGGGAATCCGGATCGCGACGGTGAGACACCCCTCGGGCGTCTGCGCCGTCTGCTGCCGCGCCGTGTGCCGCTGCATCGTCTGCTGCTGCGCCGTCTGCTGCGGCGCAGGGTGCCGGGTGGGCCGCTTCTCCAGGTCCATGCCTACGGGGACGCCTCAGCGACGTGCGTGGATGCGGCTCCGCGCCGTCGAATCAGCCGACGCTCCTACCGCCTGCGCCCGGAAGTCTTCCCGGACTTGGCCGACTTGGCCGACTTGACGGACTGCGCGGACTGGGCGGGCTTGTCGGCCCGTGCGGCCTTGGGGCGGCGCACCACGGTGGACAGCTTCGGGAGGGACGCGGCGTGCGGTGCGGAGAACTCGCGGTTGATCTCCACCTGGCGGCGGACGCGTTCGGGCAGGTCCCTCATGGCCAGGAGGCTGTCGCACGCCTGGAGGGCGGCTGCGTGGTCACCCACCCAGTGGGCGGTGATGGAGAACTCGAAGAGCAGTCCCCACCGATAGATCCAGGGCTTGGTGAAGAGCAGATCGTCCGGTGCGCGCCGGCCCACGACGTCGACGAGAAGTGCGTACGCGGTGTGATAGCGGCGGCGGAGGCGCAGACGGGAGGCCAACTCGTAGCAGGCCTCGAGTCGCACGGGACGCGACTCCCAGGCTCGGGAGAACGTGTCCATGGCCCCCGGCCAGTCGTCCTCCTGCTCCGCCCTGAGGATTCCCGCCTCGAGGAGCGAGCAGTAGACCTCCTCGGCCCAGCCGCCCATCGCCGCGCGCCGCTCGTACAGTTCGATCGCCTCCCGTGCGTGGCCCAGGTCACGTTCGGTGTTGGCCAGGTAGAAGACGGTGCGGGGGTTGGCGGGGTCGCGTTGGAGCTCCCGTCTGAGCAGGCGTGCGTCACGCTCGAACTTGTCGGCCCGGCAACCGCCGTCGGCGTGGTCCTCGATGACGATCGCGTCCAGGTTCTCCTGCACATCGGGCTCGTCGGTACACGGGTACTCATGGGTGACGCCTTCGTAACGCCAGAGCCGGTCCCCCCGCATCAGGTGCTTGAAGCGGTGCTGGGTACCCGGGGTGTCGTAGCGCAGCATGTACGAGGTGGCCGTCAGCAGGGGCAGCGGCGCGTCCTGGCGCAGTACGTGGTCGGCGTCGATGGTGAGCAGGAAGTCGGCCTTTCCGCGGGCGAGTTGGATGTTCCGCGTCCGGTTGTGCCCGAAGTCGACCCAGGTGTCCTGGTGCAGTTCGCCCGGGATGCCGTCCAGCGCCTTGCGGATCAGGTCCTGGGTGCCGTCCGTCGAGCCGGTGTCGGAGATGACCCAGGTGTCGATCAGGGGGCGGACGGAGGCGAGGCACCGCTCGATCACCCGCGCCTCGTTCTTGACGATCATGCAGAGGCAGATGGTCTGCGGCTTCACGGCCTCACCGGTCCCGGGGAAGTTGGAGCGCCACCCGAGCGGGCGCGCGACATACCCCCTCATATCTCACAAATGACCGACGGCAACGCCGCATTAGCCCACACGTGACACCCGCTTAGGCCGATTTGATGATCTACGTCCACGTCCGGGCCAGCGCGCTGGTCGGCTCGATGGGCAGAGGCGAGGCTCACGATCGAGTGCGGGGAAAAGCCCCAAACCGGTTGAAACAAGGAGCATATAGATGAGTCCTGAGCGCAGGACGATCTCGCTGATAGGCCCGCTGGCCCGCGACAGGATCACCAAGGTCAGCACGTTTGCCTCGCTCGCGCTGGTAGTCACGGCCGGAATGGCCGGCCCCGCGACCGCGGCGGCGCGAAGCGTGACCGAGCCCTCCGCCGTGACGAGGGTCGGCGACGACAGGTGCCCTCCCGCCGACGAGGAAGGCAACCAGCACCACAACGGACAGCAGCACGGCGAGCAGCACGACGGGCAGCAGCACAACCAGCAGCAGGGCGAGCAGCAGCAGGGCGGGCAGGACGGATCGCAGTCCGGCTGGGTGGACGCGGAGCACGAGAACCGCGCCGCGGCACTCGGCGACGGCGGCCACCACTGCGAGGAAGGGCCGAACGGTCAGACCGGTCCGCCGGGGGTGACCGGCGCCACGGGCGCGACAGGTTTGACGGGTGCCACCGGCCCTCAGGGCATCACCGGCCCGACCGGCCCCACGGGGGCGGACGGCATCGTCGGCCCGACCGGACCCGCTGGTCCCGAGGGCATCGTCGGCCCCACTGGCCCCACCGGCCCCGCAGGAGCAAACGGCGTCACGGGAGCCACGGGAGCCCCCGGCACGACCGGCGCCACGGGCCCCTGCGCCGACATCGACGCGGTGCAGGACTCGAAGAAGTTCGAGTTCCGGGCCGTACTGACCGAGGGACGGGTCTTCGCGGGCATCCGCGATCTCCAGGGCACGGTCGACCACCCGTTCCTGTGGACCGACCTCAGCAGCCACCCCAACTTCCCCTCAGGCGGCACTGATTCACGAGGCCGCCCCGTGGGCTTCGTCTGCGGCGTCTCCGTCAACACCCACGGGTCCGGCTACGGACACGGTCACAAGGAGACGGGCAAGGAGAACGGCCAGGGCAACGGCCAGAACCAGAACCAGGGCACCAGCCAAGGCACGGGTCAGAACAACAGCCAGCACACGGGTCAGAACAACAACCAGGGCACGGGTCAGAACAACAACCAGCACACGGGCCAGAGCAACACCCAAGGCCAGACCCAGGACGCCGGCCAGGACTACAGCCAAGGCCACGCCCAAGGCACAAGCCAGACCAACGGCCAAGGCCACACCCAGGACTACAGCCAAGGCACAAGCCAGACCAACGGCCAGGGCCAGACCCAGGACGCCGCCCAGAACAACGGCCAAGGCCACGCTCAGAGCACGGGCCACAACCACGGCACGAACACGGGCACGAACACGGCCAAGGACAACGGCGAGAACAAGGGCCAGCACAAGAGCGACCACAAGAGCCTCGTCAAGTTCAACGTCGTCACCACCGTGGGCCAGATCTGGGAGACCACCTGCGTGCCGGTCGACACGCAGCCCCACGCCACGCTGGACTGCGACGACGAGCAGGGCAACCCGCAGCCCTGGCTCAGGGTCGACCTCCAGCCGTCGGACAACATCACCAATGGCGGCACCAGCGTCACGCCCCGCGTGACCAAGCGATAGCACGCTGAAAGGGGTGCCCGGAGAAGGCCGACCGGCCCTCCGAGCACCCCTCATGAACCGAGCCACTCATGGCCCGAGCCACTCGTCGCCCGAGCCCTTCACAGCCACGGCCGCTCAAGGCATGGGACAGCGAGCGGTCAGTGGCTGTGCCCGCTTCCCGCCGGCTGCTTGACCGACAGCGGCAGCAGCTTCTTCCCCGTGGGGCCGATCTGGATGTGGGTGTCCATCTGGGGGCACACGCCGCAGTCGAAGCACGGGGTCCAGCGGCAGTCCTCGACCTCGGTCTCGTCGAGGGCGTCCTGCCAGTCCTCCCAGAGCCAGTCCTTGTCGAGGCCGGAGTCGAGGTGGTCCCAGGGGAGGACCTCCTCGTAGGTGCGCTCGCGGGTGGTGTACCAGTCGACGTCCACGCCGAAGTCCGCCAGCGCCTTGTCCGCGCAGCTCATCCAGCGGTCGTACGAGAAGTGCTCGCGCCAGCCGTCGAAGCGGCCGCCGTCCTCGTAGACCGCGCGGATCACGGCGCCGATACGGCGGTCACCGCGCGAGAGCAGGCCCTCGACGATGCCCGGCTTGCCGTCGTGGTAGCGGAAGCCGATGGAGCGGCCGTACTTCTTGTCGCCGCGGATCTTGTCGCGGAGCTTCTCCAGGCGGGCGTCCGTCTCCTCGGCGGAGAGCTGCGGGGCCCACTGGAACGGGGTGTGCGGCTTGGGGACGAAGCCGCCGATCGAGACCGTGCAGCGGATGTCGTTGGAACCGGAGACCTCACGGCCCTTCTGGATCACTCGGGTCGCCATGTCGGCGATCTGGAGGACGTCCTCGTCGGTCTCCGTCGGCAGGCCGCACATGAAGTACAGCTTCACCTGGCGCCAGCCGTTGCCGTACGCGGTGGAGACGGTCCGGATCAGGTCCTCCTCCGAGACCATCTTGTTGATGACCTTGCGCATGCGCTCGGAGCCGCCCTCGGGCGCGAAGGTGAGGCCGGAGCGACGGCCGTTGCGGGTCAGCTCGTTCGCCAGGTCCACGTTGAAGGCGTCGACACGCGTCGAGGGGAGGGACAGACCGATCTTGTCCTCCTCGTACCGGTCCGCCAGGCCCTTGGCGATGTCGCCGATCTCGCTGTGGTCGGCGGAGGAGAGCGAGAGGAGGCCGACCTCCTCGAAGCCCGTCGCCTTGAGGCCCTTCTCGACCATGTCACCGATGCCGGTGATGGAACGCTCACGGACCGGGCGGGTGATCATGCCCGCCTGGCAGAAGCGACAGCCGCGCGTGCAGCCGCGGAAGATCTCCACCGACATCCGCTCGTGGACCGTCTCGGCGAGCGGGACCAGCGGCTGCTTGGGGTACGGCCACTCGTCCAGGTCCATGACGGTGTGCTTCGACACCCGCCACGGGACACCCGACCTGTTCGGTACGACGCGGCCGATACGGCCGTCCGCGAGGTACTCGACGTCGTAGAACGCCGGGATGTAGACGGAGCCGGTCTTCGCGAGGCGGAACAGGACCTCCTCGCGGCCACCCGGCCGGCCCTCCGCCTTCCACGCGCGGATGATCTCGGTCATGTCGAGCACGGCCTGCTCGCCGTCGCCGATGATCGCCGCGTCGATGAAGTCGGCGATCGGCTCGGGGTTGAAGGCAGCGTGACCGCCGGCCAGCACGATCGGGTCGTCGACCGTGCGGTCCCTGGACTCCAGGGGGATCCCGGCCAGGTCCAGGGCGGTGAGCATGTTGGTGTAGCCCAGCTCCGTGGAGAAGGACAGGCCGAACACGTCGAAGGCCTTCACGGGGCGGTGGCTGTCGACGGTGAACTGCGGAACGCCGTGCTCCCGCATCAGCGCCTCCAGGTCCGGCCACACGCTGTACGTGCGCTCGGCGAGCACGCCCTCGCGCTCGTTCAGCACCTCGTAGAGGATCATGACGCCCTGGTTGGGCAGCCCGACCTCGTACGCGTCCGGGTACATGAGCGCCCAGCGGACGTCGCAGGACTCCCAGGGCTTGACGGTGGAGTTGAGCTCACCGCCCACGTACTGGATCGGCTTCTGCACATGCGGGAGCAGGGCCTCAAGCTGTGGGAAGACCGACTCGACAGACATCGCGGGGATTACCTTCGTGAGCTGACAGGGGTGACCATCTAGCGTAACGCCCCCGGAGACACCCCTCGTACGCCCGGCTTCCCGTCCCACCCGGCCGTCAGAACGGCATGTCGGCGCTGATCTTCGCCCACGTCTCCGGCAGCGCCCCCTCCGCCAGCTCCGCCCGCCGCTCCTCCCTGCCATACAGCAGCCCGTACGTGAAGGCGCTCTCCCCCGCCTCCTGTGCCTGGAAGGCGATCTCGCGCAGGGCCTCGCGGGTCATCACGCTGTCCTGGTGGTCGCCGAGGAGGGTCTGCAGGGACTTCATGTCCTTGACGATCTCCTTGGCCGGCTTGCCGAGGAGAGGGCCCGCCGCCTCGGCCGCGTACCGGGTGCGCTTGGCCTTCTTGCGGGCCTCGTGCATGGCTACGTCCCGGTCGGCGCCCGACGGCTGTGCCAGGGCCTCCTCGACCAGGGCCGCCACCTTGGCGAAGTCCTTCTTGACCGCCTTGGTGATCACCTTCTCGGGATCGCCCCCGGCGGCCTTGAGCAGCGGCGGGTCCTTGATCACGGCGTCGAGGGACTCCAGCAGCTCCAGATACCGCTGCCCGTCCAGTGCCTCGATCAGCTCGGGCCGGGGGCCGCTGCCGCCGTCCTTCTCCGCCCAGGTACGCAGCCGTGTGCGGACCGGGCCCGTCACCAGGCCTTCGGGGAGGTCGTCCAGGGCCTCGATGAGCCGTTCCGTCAGCACCTCCTGGTCACGGTCGACGCCCAGCTCCCCCGCCAGCCACTTCAGCTCCTCGCCGATCGGATCCGTGACGGCCCGGTCCAGGACCTTCCCGAACGACTTGAAGGTGCTGCGCAGCCGGCGCGTGGCGACCCGCATGCTGTGGACGGAGTCGAAGACGTCACGGCGGACAGCGGGATCGAGCTCCACGATGGCGTCACGCTGGACGCGGACATAAGCGAGAACGTGGTCCCCGGGGGTGACGGGCTCGCCGACCGGCTCCTCGGCCGTGCCGCGCTCGCCACCCTGCTTCCCCCGCTGCTTACCCTCCTTGCTCTTCTGGCCCTTCTTGCCCTTCTTGGGAGCCGTCTCCCGCAGGGCCCGGGCCAGCTTCGACGGCGAGTCGGACGGCCGCACCCCCGCCTTGCGCAGCTTCTTGTCAATCTTCTCGAGGAAGGCCGGGTCGCCGTCGTCGGCGAGCTCCACCTCGATCTCGGACCACTGGGCGGTCCGGCCGTCCTCGGTCAGCCGTTCGGCGACGACGGCGTCCACGCTGACCTCGGCGAGGAGGGCTCCGTCGGCGTCGAGCAGGTCCCTGACGTCGCGTGTGGAGAGCAGACGAACCCGTGGGACCAGCTCGGCCCCCCTGACCCGCGAACGCACGAGCCCCGCGAGATCGTCGGGCAGCGTGTCGGACAGCGGGGACTGGATCTCGTCCCGTACGCCCGAGGAGACGGGGAACTTCAGATGCCAGCCCGCGTCCTTGCCTCCCGTGCGGCGACGCAGGGTGATGGAGGCGGCGGCCAGACGTTCGTCCGAGGTGTCGTAGTAGACGGCGTCCAGCTCCGCCACGCCCTTGTCGATGACGGTCGCGACCCCGGCCACACCGGTGAGGTCCGGCAGGCCGCTCTCGTCGGACTCGTACTTCCGCTCGATCTCACGCTTGGTGTCCGCCATGAACTGAATCTAGTCGCATATTCAGCAAAGCGGCAGACCACCGCGCCCCTTCCCGGGGCGCGGAGCCCTACGCGGACATGGGGCGCTGTACCCGAATGGACTGCAGCAACCCCACCGCCACCCACACCGCGAACATCGACGAGCCGCCGTACGACACGAACGGCAGCGGCAGGCCCGCCACCGGCATGATGCCGAGGGTCATGCCGATGTTCTCGAAGGACTGGAAGGCGAACCAGGCGATGATGCCGCCGGCGACGATCGTGCCGTACAGCTCGGTGGTCTCGCGGGCGATCCGGCAGGCCCGCCACAGGACGACACCCAGCAGCAGGATGATCAGCCCGGCGCCCACGAACCCCAGCTCCTCTCCCGCCACCGTGAAGACGAAGTCGGTCTGCTGCTCCGGCACGAACTGCCCGGTGGTCTGCGAGCCCTTGAACAGCCCGGTGCCGAGCAGCCCGCCGGAGCCGATGGCGATCCGGGCCTGGTTGGTGTTGTAGCCGACACCGGCCGGGTCGAGCTCGGGGTTGGCGAAGGCCGCGAAGCGGTTGATCTGGTACTCGTCGAGCACTCCGAGCTGCCAGACGGCGATCGCGCCGATCGCGCCGGTCCCGATGAGGCCGAAGACCCATCGGTTGGACGCGCCGGAGGTGAGCAGGACGCCCAGCACGATGACCACCATGACCATGACCGACCCGAGGTCGGGCATGAGCAGCACGATCAGTATCGGGACCGTGGCCAGACCGAGGGCCTGGACGACCGTGCGATGGTCGGGGTGGAGCTTGTCGCCGGCGTCCACCCGGGCCGCCAGCAGCATCGCCATACCCAGGATGATCGTGACCTTCACGAACTCGGAGGGCTGGAGCGAGAATCCGCCGCCGACGACGATCCACGCGTGCGCGCCGTTGATGGTCGCGCCCATCGGGGTGAGCACCAGCAGGATCAGCAGTACCGAGATGCCGTACAGGATCGGCACGGCCGTGCGCAGGGTGCGGTGGCCCAGCCAGACCGTGCCGACCATCAGGGCGAAGCCGATACCGGTGTTGAGCAGATGCCGGAGGAGGAAGTAGTACGGGTCGCCCTGGTTGAGCTCGGTGCGGTTGCGGGTCGCCGAGTAGACGAGGGCCGCGCCGATCAGGGAGAGCGCGAGGGCCGAGAGCAGTATCGGCCAGTCGAGCCGGCGGGCGAGCGAGTCACGGGCGAACAGCCGGGTCCAGCCGGTGCGTTCGGGCCCGTACCCGGAGACGGAGAAGGTGTTGCCAGTCATCCGGACCTCCTCCGTCCCCTCACACCGCAACTGCCACTGCCACTGCCACAACGGCCTCCGCCGCCGCCCGTACGCCGTCGACCGCGATCCTCGCGTCGGCGTGCGGCGCGGTTGGTGCCGCCGCCACGCGTGTCGAGGATCGC
Organism: Streptomyces sp. NPDC002787; assembly: GCF_053592095.1. Lineage (NCBI taxonomy): Bacteria > Bacillati > Actinomycetota > Actinomycetes > Kitasatosporales > Streptomycetaceae > Streptomyces > Streptomyces sp. NPDC002787. The sequence continues at coordinate 72,772 of NZ_JBSFVC010000019.1, forward strand.
CGCCGGGATGTCGAAGGACACCGGCCGGGCGCCGGACCCTGCGGCGACCGCCTGGGTGTCGTCCTCGGCGGCCTCCTTCTTCGACTTCTTCGGCGGGTAGTTCTCCAGCTTCGGGGCGTCGATCGAGCCGTCGGACTCGATCTTCGGCAGGCCCTTCTGCGGGGTCGGCAGCAGCGCCTTCTTCTTGTCGATCTTGCCGTCCTCGGAGACGCCGTAGAGCGCGTTGTAGAGCTTGCGCACGGCGGGCGCCGAGGCGCCGGAACCCGTACCACCCTGGGAGATCGTCATCACGATCGAGTAGTCCTTGGTGTACGTGGTGAACCAGGAGGTCGTCTGCTTGCCGTAGACCTCGGCCGTACCCGTCTTGGCGTGGATCGGGATCTCGTCCTGCGGCCAGCCCTGGAAGCGCCAGGCTGCCGTACCCCGGGTCGCGACTCCCTCAAGGGCTTCGTCTATCTCGTTGAGGGTCTTCTTCGTCATCGGCAGTTTGCCGTGCGACTTGGGCGCGATCTCCTGCACGTTCTTGCCGTCGGCGCTGATGATCGCCTTGCCGACGGTGGGGTCGTAGAGAGTGCCGCCGTTGGAGATGGCCGCGTAGATGGTGGCCATCTGGATGGGGGTGACGAGGGTGTCGCCCTGGCCGATGGAGTAGTTGACGGAGTCACCGGCACGCAGGCGGTTGCCTTCGAGGCAGTTCTCGTACGCGATCTGCTCGGCGTACGAGCCGCCCTTCTTGCCGTACTTGCACCAGGCGTCCTTGTTGTCCTCCCAGTACTTCTGCTTCCACTGGCGGTCCGGGATGCGGCCGGTGACCTCGTTCGGCAGGTCGATGCCGGTCTCGGCGCCGAGGCCGAACTGATGGGCGGTCTTGTAGAACCAGTCGTTGGCGCCCTTCTTGGGCTTGATGCCTCCGTCGCGCTTCCACTCCTCGTGGGAGAGGCGGTAGAAGACGGTGTCGCAGGAGACCTCCAGCGCCTTGCCGAGGCTGATCGCGCCATGGCTCTGGGACTCGAAGTTCTTGAAGACCTGGCCGCCGATCGAGTACGAACTGGAGCATTCGTACGGGCCGTTGAAGGAGTAGCCGGCGTTCACCGCGGCGGCCGTCGGGATCACCTTGAAGACGGAGCCGGGGGCCGACTGGCCCTGGATCGCGCGGTTCAGCAGCGGGTAGTTGGACTTCTTGCCGGTGAGCTTGGCGTAGTCCTTGGCGGAGATGCCGCCGACCCAGGCGTTGGGGTCGTAGTCCGGGTTGGAGGCCATGGCGACGACACGGCCGGTCTTGGCCTCCATCACGACGACCGCGCCGGAGTCCGCCTTGTAGTTCGTCCCGGTGTTGCGGTCGTTCTGCTTGCGGGCTTCCTTCATCGCCTCGTTGAGTTCGTACTCGGCGATGCGCTGCACGCGGGCGTCGATGCTGGTGACGAGGTTGGCGCCAGGCTGCGCGGGGTCCGCCTCGGCCTCGCCGATGACCCGGCCGAGGTTGTCGACCTCGTAGCGGGTGACGCCGGCTTTGCCGCGCAACTCCTTGTCGTACTGGCGCTCCAGGCCGGAGCGGCCGACCTGGTCGGAGCGCAGGTACGGCGAGTCGGTGTCCTGCGCCTTGGTGATCTCCTCGTCCGTGACCGGCGAGAGATAGCCGAGGACCTGCGAGGTCTTGGAGCCGCCGGGGCTCGCATAGCGGCGGACGGCCTGCGGCTCGGCGGTGATGCCGGGGAAGTCCTCGGAGCGTTCGCGGATCTGCAGGGCCTGCTTGGGGGTGGCCTCGTCGGTGATGGGGATCGGCTGGTAGGGCGAGCCGTTCCAGCAGGGCTGGGGCGTCTCGGAGTCGCAGAGGCGGACCTTGTCCATGACGTCCTTGGGCTTCATGTCCAGGACGCCGGCGAGCTTGGTGAGGACGGCCTTGCCGTCGTCGTCCATCTTCAGCAGGTCCGTGCGGGAGGCGGAGACCACGAGGCGGGTCTCATTGTCGGCGATCGGCACTCCGCGCGCGTCCAGGATCGAGCCGCGCACGGCGGGCTGCACGACCTGCTGGACGTGGTTGCCGGAGGCCTCCTTGGCGTAGGCGTCGCCCTCGCGGATCTGGAGGTACCACAGGCGGCCGCCGAGGGTACCGAGGAGGGAGAAGACGAGGATCTGGATGATGATGAGCCGGATCTGGACCCGTGGGGTCCGCCCGGTCTCCGGGATGTTGGTCACTGCCTGCCTCCCCCTCTCAGTGCGTGTGCGCGTGGTGCGTGTACGGGTGGTGCATGTACGGGTGGTGCATGTACGGGTGGAGCGTCTGTGAGTCGTGTGCAGTGTGCTGGTACATGGGGTACACCGCTCGGCAGTGATCGGTTCCCACGTCCGTTCCCGCATCCGCCCCAGGTGTCATGTGCCGTGCCGTCACAGCCGCTTGACCCCCTTGATGCGCCCCGCCCTCGCCATCCGTGATCGCGCGGCCTTGAGGCGGAGTCCCCCGCGCTGGTTGCCGATGCGCAGGCCGGTGCCGGAGGAGAGCCAGCCGGAGGAGACGTCGGACGCCTTGCTGGCGCTGTTGGTCTCGCCGAGCGGGTCGTTCTCGGCACGCCGGGCGAGCGCCATGACGCCGGGGACGACGAAGGGCGCGAGCAGCAGGTCGTACAACGCGGCCGTGAACAGCAGGCTGGGCAGGCCGACATGGCGGGCCGCGTCGTCACCGACGAGGGCGCCGACACCGGCGTACAGGAGCGTGGAGCCGAGCGCGGCGACGACGACCACGGCCATCGGGCCGGTCGCCGACTTCAGGCGGCCGGTCTCGGGTTTGGCCAGGCCCGCGAGGTAGCCGATGACGCAGAGGACCAGGGCGTACCGTCCGGCCGCGTGGTCGGCGGGTGGCACGAGGTCGGACAGCAGTCCGGCGCCGAAGCCGATCAGGGCGCCGCCGACATGGCCGTAGACCAGGGCGAGGCCGAGCACGGTGAGGAGCACCAGGTCGGGTACGGCGCCCGGGAGATGGAGGCGGGCGAGGACACTCACCTGGAGCACCAGGGCGACGATCACCAGGGTGGTGGAGAGCAGCATCCGGTTGAAGCGCATGAGGGGTTCAGCTCCTACTGTCCTACGTCCTACTGCTCTTGCGGCTGGCCGTCGGTGCCGTCGCCCGGTGCGTCCGCGCCCGGTGTGACCGTCACGGTCACGGTCGGCGTGGGCGTGGCCTTGGGCTTGTTCGGCAGGACGGTGTCGCGCGGGTCCTTGCGGGGCGGCTGGACGACGACACCGACGATGTCGAGCTGGGTGAAGGCCACGAACGGCTTGACGTAGACCGTGCGGGTGAGGTCGCCGCCGGAGGGGTCGACGCGTGAGACGACACCGACGGGGACGCCCGGGACGAACGGCTTGTCGGCCTGCGAGCCGAAGGTGACGAGGCGGTCGCCCGCCTTCACCTTGGCCTTGCCGTTGAGGAGTTCGACGCGCAGTGGGCGGTCGCCCTGGCCGGAGGCGAAGCCGAGTTCGTCGGTGGCCTCCATGCGGGTGCCGACGGTGAAGTCGGGGTCGTTGGCGAGGAGCACGGTCGCGGTGTTCGGTCCGACGGTGGTGACGCGACCGACGAGCCCGTTGCCGTTGAGGACGGTCATGTCGCGGGTGATGCCGTCGTCGGTGCCGATGTCGATGGTGACGGTCCAGGAGAAGCCCTGGGCCGCTCCTATGGCGATGACCTCGGCGCCCTTGATGCCGTACTGCCCGTTCGCGGCGGTCTTCAGCATCTTGTCGAGCTGTTCGACTCTGCTGTTGTTGCGGTCGTCGCTGCCGAGGGACGCCTTCAGTTCGGCGTTCTCCTTCTCCAGCGCGGCGAGCCGGTCGTGGCGGGAGCCGGAGTCACGGACGGCGCTTATGGCGTTGCCGATCGGGTCGACGGCGGTCGCCATCCCGTCCTCGATCGGGCCGAAGACGGTGGCCGCGGCACGTCGGGCACCGTCGACCGGTGAGTCCTCCCCGCCACGGATGTCCACCGTGATCAGCGCGAACGCGACGGCGATCAGCAGCACCAGGAGCAGCCGGCTCTCTCGTGTGTCCCTCACGTGCGGCGGCCGTGCCTTCCTCATAGGAATTCGACAGGAATTGGGGAATTCGGGTAGCCCCTGGGAATCCCGAGACGGGAACGACAGGGGCGCTTTGTGGGAGCTTATGCCTCGATATCAACGATCCGCCGCACGAGAGGAGAACGTCCCGTACGGCGGAATCGAAGTGTTACGTCATCTGCGGGGCTGGGCGTCGAGCACCTGCTGCAACGCCTCGAACTCCTCGACACACTTGCCCGAGCCGAGCGCCACGCTGTCCAGCGGGTCCTCGGCGATATGGATCGGCATTCCGGTCTCGCGGCGCAGCCGCTCGTCGAGACCGCGCAGCAGGGCGCCGCCGCCGGTGAGGACGATGCCGCGGTCCATGATGTCGCCGGAGAGCTCCGGCGGGCACTTGTCGAGGGTCGTCTTGACGGCATCGACGATGGCGTTGACGGGTTCCTCGATCGCCTTCCGCACTTCGCCCGCGGAGATCACGACGGTCTTGGGCAGCCCGGACACCAGGTCCCTGCCACGGATTTCGGTGTGCTCGTCAGCGTCGAGGTCGTACGCCGAACCGATCGTGATCTTGATCTGTTCGGCCGTCCGCTCACCGAGGAGGAGCGAGTACTCCTTCTTGATGTGCTGGATGATCGCGTTGTCCAACTCGTCGCCCGCGACGCGGATGGACTGGGCGGTGACGATGCCGCCGAGGGAGATGACCGCGACCTCCGTGGTGCCGCCGCCGATGTCCACCACCATGTTGCCCGTGGCCTCGTGGACCGGCAGGCCGGAGCCGATGGCCGCGGCCATGGGCTCCTCGATGATGTGCACCTGACGGGCGCCGGCCTGGGAGGACGCCTCGATGACGGCGCGACGCTCGACACCGGTGATGCCGGACGGCACGCAGACGACGACCCGAGGGCGGGCGAGATACCGCCGCTTGTGGATCTTCAGGATGAAGTAGCGGAGCATCCGCTCGGTGATCTCGAAGTCGGCGATGACACCGTCCTTCAGCGGACGCACGGCAACGATGTTGCCCGGCGTCCGCCCGATCATCTTCTTCGCCTCCGCGCCGACCGCGAGGATGCCACCGGTGTTGGTGTTGATCGCGACGACGGACGGCTCGTTCAGTACGATCCCGCGACCCCTGACGTACACCAGCGTGTTGGCGGTCCCGAGGTCGACAGCCATGTCACGGCCGATGAACGACATTGAGTTCCCCATCAGGATTCGTCTGGCCTTCCCAACTGGAGCACTGACGGCTTTTGAGGGCGTTTCAGGCTTTTTAGGGTCGGCGAAGTGGGTGCTGTGACGTGAAGGCTTACATCGTAGTCTCGCCCGCACGAACACTGCGCGAGGGTCTTCGCCATTGTGAGCATGCGATGCGTCGCCTCGCCTCTGGAGACGTTCCATCAGGGGTTCGCGTTCCCCCGATCGCCGCGCATATGCCGTCGTACGGCCGGGTTTTCAGCGGGATCGGCAGGTCAGGCGGGGGTAGGCCGTGTGGGTGGTGGCCGGGTGTTGGCCGAATGTTCCAGAAGAATAAGTGCGGCGGGGGCGGGCGAACGCACCGGCCCCGCCGTCGCGAACGTGCCTACGCGCGCCCGGGGAAGAAGATTTTCACCTCGCGCTCGGCCGACTCCTCGGAGTCCGACGCGTGGATCAGGTTCTCCCGCACGATCACGCCGTAGTCACCGCGGATGGAGCCGGGCGCGGCGGCGATCGGGTCGGTGGGACCGGCCAGCGCCCGCACACCCTCGATGACGCGCTCGCCCTCGACGATCAGCGCGACGACCGGCCCGGAGGCCATGAACTCGACGAGCGGCTCGTAGAACGGCTTGCCCTTGTGCTCGCCGTAATGCTGCTCCAGCGTGTCCTGGTCCAGGGTCCGCAGCTCCAGCGCGGTGATCTGCCAGCCGGCCTTCCGCTCGATACGGCTGATGATCTCGCCGGTCAGGCCACGCCGGACGGCGTCGGGCTTGAGCAGGACGAGGGTGCGCTGGCTCACGGTGGTGACTCCTTCATTTCACAAGGGTGCGGAGCTCAGAGGCTACAGGGCGAGTCCGACAGTGTGTTACGCAGCGTCAGGAAGCCCAGGCCGGGGCTCGGCCTCAAGAGGCTCCGGCGCCGGCCTCGGCCTCGCTGCCGGTGGAGGCCTGCGCCGCGAACCGGGCCTTCGCCTCGTCGATCTTCCGTCCGAAGTGGATCGAGGCCCACCACAGGACGGCGAAGAGCGCGCCCATGAAGAACATGGTCGGGACGAAGAACCCGGAGGCGATCAGGCCGATCTGGAGCACCCAGCCCAGCTGGATACCACCGGGCCGGGTGATCAGGCCGCACAGCAGGAGGCACAGCCCCATGGCGATGCCGCTGACCGTCCAGACCGTCGACATGGTCAGGTCCGGATCCTTCATGGCGACCAGACCTGCGAAGCCGATCACGAAGAACTCGCCGATCAGGGTCGAAGCACAGAGGGTACGCATGTCTTGGAACTCAGCCCTTCCCCAGCAGCAGCCGGGCTTCGCCGACGGTGATGACGGAACCGGTGACGAGGACGCCGCCGCCCGCGAACTCGCCCTCTTCCTCGGCGAGTGTGATCGCCGCCTCCAGGGCGTCGGGCAGCCGCGGTTCGACCTGCACCCGCTCCTCGCCGAACACCTCGACCGCGATCCCTGCCAGCTCGTCGGCGTCCATCGCCCGATGGCTGGAGTTCTGTGTGATCACGACCTCGGCGAAGATCGGCTCGAAGGCCTCCAGGAGACCGCGTACGTTCTTGTCGCCGCTCGCCCCGACCACACCGATCAGCCGGCTGAAGTCGAACGCCTCACCGACCGCCTCGGCCGTGGCCCGGGCGCCCGCCGGGTTGTGGGCGGCGTCGAGCACGACGGTCGGGGACCGCCGTACGACCTCCAGCCGGCCCGGCGACGACACGGCGGCGAAGGCCTTGCGGACCGTGTCCACGTCGAGCGGTTCCGGGCGCTGCGAACCGACGCCGAAGAACGCCTCGACCGCGGCGAGGGCGACCGCCGCGTTGTGCGCCTGGTACGGGCCGTGCAGCGGGAGGTAGACCTCGGGGTACTCGCCGCCGAGGCCGCGCAGGGTGAGCATCTGCCCGCCGACGGCGACCTGCCGCGAGACGACGCCGAACTCCAGGCCCTCCCGGGCCACCGTCGCGTCGACCTCCACGGCCTTCTTCAGCATCACCTGCGCCGCGTCCACGGGCTGCTGCGCCAGGATCACCGTCGCGTCCTGCTTGATGATCCCGGCCTTCTCGACGGCGATCTCGGCGGGCGTCGTACCCAGCCGGTCCGTGTGGTCGAGGTCGATGGGGGTGACGACGGCGACGTCGCCGTCGATGACGTTGGTGGCGTCCCAGGTGCCGCCCATGCCGACCTCGACGACGGCAACGTCGACGGGCGCGTCGGCGAAGGCGGCGTACGCCATGCCCGTCAGCACCTCGAAGAAGGAGAGCCGGTACTCCTGGCTCGCGTCGACCATCTCGACGTACGGCTTGATGTCCTCGTACGTCTCGATGAACCGCTCCGCCGAGATCGGCGCGCCGTCGAGGCTGATCCGCTCGGTGATCGACTGGACGTGCGGGGAGGTGTACCGGCCGGTGCGCAGTTCGAAGGCGCCGAGGAGGGCCTCGATCATGCGGGCGGTGGAGGTCTTGCCGTTGGTGCCGGTGATGTGGATGGAGGGGTACGACCGCTGCGGCTCGCCCAGGACATCCATCAGCGCGGCGATCCGCGTGACCGAGGGCTCCAGCTTGGTCTCGCCCCAGCGGGTCGCGAGGTCGGTCTCGACCTCGCGCAGCGCCTTGTCGACGGCGGGGTCCGTGGGGCGCGCCGGTACGTCGGCCTGCGGGGCGCCGCCCTGGGCACGCAGGGTGCGGCTGCCGGCCTCGATCACCGCGAGGTCCGGATCCCGGTCGGTCTCCGCGGCGATGATCTCCTCGAACGGGTCGATCGGGTCGATCGGGTCGGGCTGCTGGTCACTGCGTTCGCTCACGGGGCCAGTCTACGGGTGGGGCTCCGCCGGGCCGGGGCGCCTTGTAGCTCGTGGGTGCGGGTTGTGTGGCGGCTGAGGGTGCGTGGCGGTTGCTCGCGCAGTTCCTCGCGCCCCTTCGGTATCCGGCGGCTTCAAGTCGCCCCTACTCAGCTGCGCCCACCCGGCAAGCACCGGTGAGCGAAACCCCGCCCAGGCCGGCCGAAGGCCCCGGCGCCCAAGAAGGAGCACCGGGGCCTTCGCCTGCCTGCCAACGGCTACGCCTTCGGCAACCGGTCCAGCTGCGCGGCGATGCGCGCGATGTCCTCGTCCGCCTTGGCGAGGCGACCGCGGATCTTGTCCACCACCTGGTCCGGGGCCTTCGCCAGGAACGCCTCGTTGCCGAGCTTGGCCGTGGCCTGGGCCTTCTCCTTCTCGGCCGCCGCGAGGTCCTTCGCGAGGCGCTTGCGCTCGGCGGCGACGTCGATGACGCCGGAGAGGTCCAGGGCGACCTCGGCGCCCGCCACCGGCAGGGTCGCGGTGGCCGCGAAGCCCTCGCCCTCGGGCTGGAGGCGCAGGAGCTGACGGATCGCGGCCTCGTGCGGAGCCAGCGCCGTGCCGTCGAGGGAGAGGCGGGCCGGGACGCGCTGGCCGGGCTGGAGGCCCTGGTCGGCGCGGAACCGGCGGACCTCGGTGACGACCTGCTGGACCAGCTCGATCTCGCGCTCGGCGGCGTCGTCGCGGAAGCCACTGTCCTTCGGCCAGTCGGCGATGACGAGGGACTCGCCGCCGGTCAGCGTCGTCCAGAGGGTGTCCGTGACGAACGGGATGACCGGGTGGAGGAGGCGCAGGGTGACGTCCAGGACCTCACCCAGGACCCGCTTGCTGACCTCGGCCGGCTCGCCGCCCGCCTGGAACGTCGTCTTGGACAGCTCGACGTACCAGTCGAAGACCTCGTCCCACGCGAAGTGGAACAGGGCATCGCTGAGCTTGGCGAACTGGAAGTCCTCGTAGTACGCGTCGACCTGCTCGACCGTCTCGTTGAGGCGGGCGAGGATCCAGCGGTCGGTCGCCGAGAGCTTCGACGCCTCCGGCAGCGGACCCTCCACCGTGGCGCCGTTCATCAGCGCGAAGCGCGTGGCGTTCCAGATCTTGTTGGCGAAGTTGCGGGAGGCCTGGACCCAGTCCTCGCCGATCGGGACGTCGGTACCGGGGTTGGCACCGCGCGCGAGGGTGAAGCGGAGCGCGTCGGAGCCGTACTTGTCCATCCAGTCGAGCGGGTCGACGACGTTGCCGAAGGACTTCGACATCTTCTTGCCGCGCTCGTCGCGGACCAGACCGGTCAGCGCGATGGTCTTGAAGGGGACCTCGCCGTCCATGGCGTAGAGGCCGAACATCATCATCCGGGCGACCCAGAAGAAGATGATGTCGTGGCCGGTGAGCAGGACGTCGGTGGAGTAGAACTTCCGCAGGTCCTCGGTCTGTTCGGGCCAGCCGAGCGTGGAGAACGGCCACAGGCCGGAGGAGAACCAGGTGTCCAGGACGTCGGTGTCCTGGATCCAGCCCTCGCCGGTGGGCGGCTCCTCGTCGGGGCCGACGCAGACCGTCTCGCCGTTCGGGCCGTACCAGACCGGGATGCGGTGTCCCCACCAGAGCTGGCGCGAGATGCACCAGTCGAACATGTTGTCGACCCAGTCGAAGTAGCGCTTCGACATGTCCTCGGGGTGGATCTTGACCCGGCCGTCGCGGACCACGTCACCGGCCGCCTTTGCCAGGGGCGCGACCTTGACCCACCACTGCATGGACAGCCGCGGCTCGACCGTGGTCTTGCAGCGCGAGCAGTGGCCGACGGAGTGGGTGTACGGCCGCTTCTCGGCGACGATCCGGCCCTGCGAGCGCAGCGCGCCGACGACGGCGGAGCGGGCCTCGAAGCGGTCCTGGCCGAGGAAGGGGCCATGGACGGTGATGACGCCGTGCTCGTCCATGATCGTCATGGAGGGCAGGTCGTGGCGCTGGCCGATCGCGAAGTCGTTCGGGTCGTGCGCCGGGGTCACCTTGACCGCGCCCGTACCGAACTCCGGGTCGACGTGGGTGTCGGCGACGACCGGGATGGAGCGGTCGGTCAGCGGCAGCTTGATCTGCCTGCCGATGAGGTGCTTGTACCGCTCGTCGTCCGGGTGGACGGCGACGGCGGTGTCACCGAGCATCGTCTCCGCGCGGGTGGTGGCGACGACGAGGCTGTCCTCGCCCTCGCCGTACCGGATGGAAACCAGCTCGCCGGAGTCCTCCTGGTGCTCGACCTCGATGTCGGAGATCGCGGTGAGACAGCGGGGACACCAGTTGATGATGCGCTCGGCGCGATAGATCAGCTCGTCGTCGTAGAGCCGCTTGAAGATGGTCTGGACGGCGCGGGACAGGCCCTCGTCCATGGTGAACCGCTCACGGCTCCAGTCGACGCCGTCTCCCAGCCGACGCATCTGGCCGAGGATCTTGCCGCCGTACTCCTCCTTCCACTGCCAGACGCGCTCGACGAACTCCTCGCGCCCCAAGTCGTGGCGGGACTTGCCCTCTTCGGCGAGCTGCTGCTCGACCTTGTTCTGGGTGGCGATGCCGGCGTGGTCCATGCCGGGCAGCCACAGGGACTCGTAACCCTGCATGCGCTTACGCCTGGTCAGGGCGTCCATGAGGGTGTGCTGGAAGGCGTGCCCGAGGTGCAGGCTGCCGGTGACGTTCGGCGGCGGGATGACGATGGTGTACGCGGGCTTGTCGCTCTTGGCGTCGGCCGCGAAGTAACCCTTGTCCACCCAGCGCTCGTACAGCGTCCCCTCTACATCGGCCGGCGCGTACTGGGTCGGCAGATCGGTGGCGGGCGCTGGAGGCTGCTGCTGAGCGTTCTCGGTCACGCGCTCAGTTTAGAGGTGTCACGGGGTGGTCCCGAAACCGGATTCTTCGGTAACGGTGTGACCGTTCCTAAAGACTGAGGGAATGAGTCCTGTTCCCGGAGCTCATGCTCAGCCGGACGCCCCGAACGGTGTTGGGCGTTCTGGTCGACCGCTTTCGGTCCGCGTCCGGCGCGCACGGATCGTGTCCGTGGTCCGTGGTCCGGGGACGCGGGGGCGGGTTCCCTCACGCCCCGGGGCCACCGGTTCGGCCTGGACGGTCCGATGCCCGTACCCATCACTCTGGTGGGTACGGGGCGGTGTCGTCCGTCGCCGGATCGGGTGCCCCAGGGCGCGCCTTCCGATCGCCACCGCTGCCGCATGGTGACGAGTGGGTTTCCTGGTCTTGTGGGTGAGAGGCTTGTGCCAGTGCTGGGCGCCCCAGCGGGAGGTGTAGGCGGGGTCGACGGCGATGACAGGGATGCCGAGTTCGGCCGCCATGCTGAGGAGTCTGGCTCGCAGCCTGGAGGTGGGCAGGCCGGAGATCAGCTTGCGGAACCGCTTCTGGCGGCCGTGTTTCTCCCGGGTCTTGTCCGCGGCGAAGTCGAGGTCCTCGACCGCGATGGCGAGGTGGTGACGTCTTGCCCAGTGCAGCAGACGGATCAGGGCGTGCCGGATCTGGGCATCGCGGTGATCGGCAGTGCCGGACAGGTCGTAGTCGAAGCGCAGTGGTGCGCCGACGGGGTTGCCATGGGCATCGAGGCGCCAGGCGGCGAGGTGATCGGCGTTAGTGTCCACCCCGACCAGGCCGCCCGCTCGGACTGCCTCCAGCGGCATGGTCCGGGCCGGGGGGATCGTCCACGAGGCGGTCACATACCAGCGGCCCCGGCCCACGTCTTCGTGGATGCGGTACGCGACGGCCCGGTTCGCGGTGATGCGGTCGGCCCACTGCTCGCCCCGGTGCGCGAACCCCACACGCGAGGTGAGCACGTACCGGCCGTGCGGGGCATTGGCCAGGTGCGCCAGCGGCGCGGGCAGCTTGATGGACACCTCGCCGCCGGGAGTGACCCGGATGGTCTCGTTGCCGTACCGCTTGCCGGACTCCCCGTCGGCCTGGAGGAAACGGCGCCCCGCCTGCCACCGCGCACGCCACCGCTCCTCGGTGAGCTGCGCCTGCCCCAGGTGGTGGCGGGTGTTCAGCAGCCGCTTGCCGCCGCGCACCACACGCACCATCCCGGCCTCCCGGTCGGCCCGCACCGCCTGAAGCCGGTCTTCCAGCACATGCAGACGCCGGGACTTGGCGAACCACTCCTGCTTGCTGTGGTAGCCGCCCGGAGCACGCTTGCTGCCCTTCTGTCCGACCGGCAGGGACAGCCGGTCGGCGACGGTCCGCACGCCCGCCTCCAGGCTCTGGATGTGCGCGAGCTGACCACCCCGGGCCAGCGCCCACTGGTCATGGGTGGCCTTCGTGACCGAGCCCGCCCAGCGCGAGGACGACTCGGCCGTCAGGACCCGCTTGCGTTCCGCCCACGCCTCGGCATCGTGCTCCAGCCCAGCCGCGCACCGCGCCTTCAGATCTCGGGAGGCCAGCGACCCCAGATGGTCACCGACCAGCCGGAGAACCTTCTCGTCCCCGGCGGACAGACCCTTGAGCCGGGTACGGACCGCAACCCCCGAGGGGCCGGGCACCACGAACGGCGCCGCCAACTCCCGCAGACCACCCACCCCGTCACCCCCACCCCAGTACCGCAAAAGCCCGTCACCACACCCAACGACCACCACCTGCAAAGGTCACGCATTCGATGCAAGAACTTCCGTTCCCTTCCCCCGGGAGCGCTCCTGCCGCTGGCCGGAGACTCACTCCTGCACGCCAGAACACACTCGCGTGTCCCTGACGGCTACCTGCTCACCACCCCCGATGCGTTGTGCACCTCAGGTCTGCGCCAGGATGTCTGAAACACATAAGCATCTGGAGGGGAACCCAGACCATGAGTTACAACCAGCCGGGCCCGTACGGCGGGCAGCCCCAGCAGCCCGGACCGTACGGCCAGCCGGGCCCCTACGGCCAGCAGCCGCCGCAGGCCGCCCCCCAGCCCGGCTACGGCTACCCGCAGCAGGCGCCGCCGCAGCAGCCGGGCTACGGGTACCCCCAGCAGTCCCCCCAGGGCGCTCCGCCCCAGACCCCGCCGTACGGCCAGCAGCAGGCGTACGGCCAGCAGGCCCCGTACGGCCAGCAGCCCTACCCGACGGTGCCGCAGCCGCCGGTCGTCTCCGGCGGCGGCGGCAAGAAGGTCGGCATCATCCTGGGCGCGGTCGCCGTGGTGGCGGCGGTCGCGGTGGGCGCGTACTTCGTGCTCGGCGGGAGCGGTGGATCGGACATCGCGGACGACGGGCCGCACAAGCTGACTACGCCGGCGAAGGTGCTCAACGAAGAGTTCAAGAAGTCCGACAGCGCCGACAGCGGTGGCTTCAGCGAGGACGACGTCAAGGAAGCCGAAGACCACGGCGTGAAGAACGCCAAGGACGTGAGCGCTGGATACCAGGCCGGGGACGAGAGCAACCCGCTCTCCGCACAGATGATTAACTTCATGGGCGTCTACGGCGAGATCGACGACCCCGAGTCGGTCGTCGACGCCATGTTCGCCGACATGAAGAAGGAGGCGAGCAAGGACTCCTCGGACACCGGTGAACTCGTGGGCAGCCCTGAGGCGTTCACGCCCAGCGCTCTGGACGGCGCGGTCCTCAAGTGCCAGGAGACCAAGTTCGAGGGCGACTCCTCGTCTGGCGGCCCCAGCAAGATGAGTGTGCCGATCTGCATCTGGGGCGACCACAGTACGATCGGCGTCGTGATCTACGCCGACATGGCGTCCGCGATGGCCGGCAAGGGCGCGGACCTGAGCGGCGCCGCCGACAAGGCCGCCAACTTCCGCAAGGACGTGCGCGTCAAGGCGTAGGACTTCCCATGCTCGGAGGAGCCTCGGTCGATCACGACCGGGGCTCCGCTGTCGCACCGGGTGAGACAACAGCGTTGGCCGTCATGCACCGACATGGCACCAGTGGCAAGCTCCTGCCAAAGGCACCCACTCGCCCATGCTGGATTGATCATGACCACGACAATCAAACATGGAGACCGTAATGCGTAAACGCATGGCTGGGGTCATGGCGGCTGTAATCGCCGCAACCGGCATGGTCGGCCTGACGGCATCACCGGCGGGGGCGGTAAGCTGTGAGCACATGGTACTTGAGACCGTCCAGGTGCGAACCGGCCCAGGCACTGAATGGCCGTCGATCGGGACCCGCGCGCGGAGCAGCCTGGTCTGCATCTATCTCACCACAAATACCGGCAGCACCTATACAGCATGCGGCACCCGTTCTAGGCAATGGGTGCGCATATCGAACGGTTTCGTGGTCCCCCCGAAGTGGATTGCAGGGACCTGCGTTCGCTAGCCGAGTAGGGTGCCTGTCCCTGTCATAGGCGAGCGACAGACAGCCAAAAAGGGGCGCCCGGTGGGGCGCCCCTTCCCGTCGTCCTGCCCGACTGTTTACGCCGTCTTCTGCTCCCCCGGGCCCCGCCCGCGCGCGTCGCGGGGAATGAGCGTCGGGTTCACGTTCGAGTGGACGACGTCCGCCGTGATGACTACTCGGGCCACGTCCTTGCGGGACGGGACCTCGTACATCACCGACATCAGGACTTCCTCCATGATGGCGCGCAGGCCGCGCGCGCCGGTCTGGCGGAGGATGGCCTGGTCGGCGATGGCTTCCAGGGCCTCGCGTTCGAAGTCCAGCTCCACGCCGTCGAGTTCGAAGAGGCGCTGGTACTGCTTGACCAGGGCGTTGCGGGGCTCGATGAGGATCTGGAGGAGGGCCTCGCGGTCCAGGTTGTGGACCGAGGTGATGACGGGCAGACGGCCGATGAACTCCGGGATCATGCCGAACTTGACCAGGTCCTCCGGCATGACGTCCTCGAACTGGTCCTTGGACTCCAGCTCGCGCTTGGAGCGGATCGTCGCGCCGAAGCCGATGCCCTTCGCGCCGGCCCGGGACTCGATGATCTTCTCCAGACCGGCGAAGGCGCCGCCGACGATGAAGAGGACGTTCGTGGTGTCGATCTGGATGAATTCCTGGTGGGGGTGCTTGCGCCCGCCCTGCGGCGGGACGGAGGCCGTCGTGCCTTCCAGGATCTTCAGCAGGGCCTGCTGGACGCCCTCGCCCGATACATCGCGGGTGATGGACGGGTTTTCGCTCTTTCGGGCCACCTTGTCGATCTCGTCGATGTAGATGATGCCCGTCTCGGCCTTCTTGACGTCGTAGTCGGCCGCCTGGATGAGCTTCAGCAGGATGTTCTCGACGTCCTCGCCGACGTAGCCCGCCTCCGTGAGCGCCGTCGCGTCGGCGATGGCGAACGGGACGTTCAGCATGCGGGCGAGCGTCTGGGCGAGGAGGGTCTTGCCGGAGCCCGTCGGGCCCAGCAGCAGGATGTTGGACTTCGCCAACTCGATGGCGTCCTCGCGGCTCTGGCCGCCGCCGTTCTCACCGGCCTGGACCCGCTTGTAGTGGTTGTACACCGCGACGGAGAGGGCCTTCTTGGCCGGCTCCTGGCCGACCACGTAGCCCTCGAGGAACTCGTAGATCTCGCGGGGCTTCGGGAGCTCCTCCCAGCGGACCTCGCTGGTCTCCGCGAGCTCCTCTTCGATGATCTCGTTGCAGAGGTCGATGCACTCGTCGCAGATGTACACACCGGGCCCTGCGATGAGCTTCTTGACCTGCTTCTGGCTCTTGCCGCAGAACGAGCACTTGAGCAGATCGCCGCCGTCACCGATGCGTGCCACGGTGTGCTTCCCCTTCGCCTGGGAGAGGACTGGACAGTTGCTGTCCAGCGACTCCTGGTGCTGCCTTATGTCGACGGTACCTTGCCGGGCCCCCCGTTCGGGCCCCCCTTGGCATGGTTCGCTTGGTCGTGCGCCTTGTAGTGCACTGGGTCGAACGGTGCCAACCATGCCAAGGGGCGGCAGACAATACAGCCTTTCCGCCGTCAGCGGACGTCTGCGTTGTTCATCTTCCGCGTGGAGATGATCTGGTCGATCAGGCCGTACGACAGGGCGTCCTCGGCCGTGAGGATCTTGTCGCGCTCGATGTCCTCGCGGATCTTCTCGATCGGCGTGGTCGAGTGCTTGGCCAGCATCTCCTCCAGCTGCGCGCGCATGCGGAGGATCTCGTTGGCGGCGATCTCCAGGTCGGAGACCTGACCGCGGCCCGTCTCGCTGTACGGCTGGTGGATCAGGACGCGGGCGTTCGGCAGGGCCATGCGCTTGCCCGGCGTACCTGCGGCCAGCAGGATCGCGGCGGCGGAGGCCGCCTGGCCCATGCAGACCGTCTGGATGTCGGGCTTCACGAACTGCATCGTGTCGTAGATGGCCGTGAGCGCCGTGAAGGAGCCGCCGGGGCTGTTGATGTAGACCGAGATGTCCCGGTCGGGGTCCATCGACTCCAGGCACAGCAGCTGCGCCATGACGTCGTTGGCGGAGGCGTCGTCGATCTGCACGCCGAGGAAGATCACCCGCTCTTCGAAGAGCTTCGCGTACGGGTCGTACTCGCGGATGCCCTGCGAGGTGCGCTCGACGAAGCGGGGGATGACATAGCGGGACTCGGCCGTGGGGCCCGCGTACTGGGAGCGTGCGCTTTCGTAGAGGCCGCTGCCGGGGAAGTCGTTCACTGTGGTCTCCTGGGAGCCTGAGAGGGGCTGAGGCGGTCGGCTGGGAGCGTTACGGGGGTGTGCGTGCCGGCGGGTGCCGTCACGCCTGCCCGGCCCCGGTGCCGCCGCCGCCCGGCATGCCCGCCGCGGTGGCGATGACGTCGTCGATGAGGCCGTAGGCCTTGGCCTCGAAGGCGTCGAACCAGCGGTCACGGTCCGAGTCACGGGTGATCTGCTCGACCGACTGGCCCGTGTGCTGGGACGTGAGCTCGGCCATGCGCTTCTTGGTGTGCAGCAGCCGCTCGGCGTGGATCTTGATGTCCGAGGCGGAGCCGGCCAGGCCCGCGGAGGGCTGGTGGATCAGGATCTCGGCGTTCGGCAGGGCGAAGCGCTTGCCCGGAGTGCCCGCGCTGAGCAGGAACTGGCCCATCGAGGCCGCGAGACCCATGGCGATGGTCACCACGTCGTTCTTGATGTACTGCATGGTGTCGTAGATCGCCATGCCGGCCGTGATCGAACCGCCCGGGCTGTTGATGTACAGGTAAATGTCCTTGTCCGGGTCGGCGGCAAGGAGCAGCAGCTGTGCGGTGATCTTGTTCGCGATGTCGTCGTCGACCGGCTGGCCGAGGAAGATGATCCGCTCGTTGAGCAGCCGGTTGTAGACATGGTCGCCGAGGCCACCGCCGATGGAAGGCTCGCCGGCGGCGGAGGGCATCAGATTCGTCACGTATCCACCTGCTCGTCTTACGACGGCGCCGGGCCGTCTTCACGTTTCCCTTCCGGGGGCCGAGCCGTTTCGCCGACGGCTCCGCCCTCGTATTCATGGACCCTAACGCGGTGGCTCCGCCGGTGAATCCCGCAGGGGGAACTGTTCGCTGTCAGCGCATGCGCTCCGCTGGGCCGAGCAGGGGGCGCCTCGTCGCCATCGGCACGCCGAAGGGGCGCGGGGAACCGCGCGACCGGCCACGAACAAGGCGCACCGCCGACGCACCTGGCGTGGCAGACGCGTCTGCGGCTCGTACATGGCTGGTCGCGCAGTTCCCCGCGCCCCTGGGTAGGCCGACGGGCCCCTGGGTCACAAGTGATCCAGGGGCCCGTCGAAAGCCATCCGACTACCGGGGGTGATCAGGCCTCGTTCTTGTCCTCGGCCTCGGCGGCGGCGTCGGGGGCCTCCTCGGCGGCCTCGGCCGCGGCCGGGGTCTCCTCGGTGCCCTCTTCCTCCTCGTCGTCCAGGTCGACGAGCTCGCCGTTGGTGTCCTTCACCGTGGAGGACTCGACGACGAGGGCCAGGGCCTTGCCGCGGGCGACCTCGCCGACGAGGAGCTGGACCTGGTTGTTCTGGACGACGGCCTGGGCGAACTGGTCCGGGGACATGCCGGAGGAGGCCGCGCGGCGCATGAGGTGCTCGGTGAGCTCCTCCTGGTTGACGTTCAGCTTCTCCTTGGACACCAGCTCGTCGAGGACGAACTGGGTCTTGATGCCCTTGACGGCCGCTTCCTTGGTCTCGGCGTCGAACTCCTCGACCGTCTTGCCCTGGATCTCGAGGTACTTCTCGAGGTCGAGACCCATCTGGCCGAGCTGGTGGTGCTCCAGGTTGTGCTTGCGGGTGTTGATCTCGTCCTCGAGCAGCTTCTCGGGGACGGGCACCTCGACGAGCTCCAGCAGCTTCTCCAGGACGCGCTCCTGGGCCTGCGTGGCCTGGTCGTACTGCTTCATGTCCTCCAGGCGCTTGCGGCTGTCGGCGCGCAGCTCCTCGAGGGTGTCGAACTCGGAGGCGAGCTGGGCGAACTCGTCGTCCAGCTCCGGGAGCTCGCGGGCGGCGACCTGGGTGACCTTGACGGTGACCTCGGCCTCCTTGCCGGCCGCCGAGCCGCCCTTGAGCTCGGAGGTGAAGGTGGTCTCGGCCCCGGCCTCCAGTCCCTTCACGGCGTCGTCGATGCCGTCCAGCAGCTCGCCGGAGCCGATGGTGTAGGAGACGCCCTCGGCGACTCCGTCCTCCAGGATCTCGCCGTCGACCTTGGCCTGCAGGTCGATGGTGACGACGTCGCCGTCCTCGGCGGCGCGCTCGACCGGGGAGGTGGAGGCGAAGCGCTCGCGCAGCTGCTCGACCGCCTTGTCGATGTCCTCGTCGGTGACCTCGACGGCGTCGACCTCGACCTCGATGCCGGAGTAGTCCGGGATCTCGATGGTCGGGCGGACGTCGACCTCGGCGGTGAAGTTCAGCGTCTCGCCGTCCTTCAGCTCCGTGATGTCGACCTCGGGCTGGCCCAGGACGTTGAGCTCGGCCTCGTTGACCGCGTCGGTGTAGAACTTCGGAAGCGCGTCGTTGACCGCCTCCTCCAGGACCGCACCGCGGCCGAACCGCTGGTCGATGACGCGGGCCGGGATCTTGCCCTTGCGGAAGCCCTTCACCGTGACCTGCTGGTTGATCTTCTTGTACGCCGCGTCGAGGCTGTCCTTGAGCTCCTCGAAGGGCACCTCGATGCTGAGCCGAACCCGGGTCGGGTTCAGGGTCTCCACGGCGCTCTTCACGGTTCGGTCTCCTTGGGGGCTGACTTCTTCGGGTTCTGCTGGGTGGTCCCCTGCCGGATGCGGCAGGGCCTCAGCGGATTCGCGGCCCTTGAGAGACGTGAGAGTGCAGACACACGGGCGCGCAGCTTGCATAGTAACCGCAGGCGGTACACGCCCCAAAAGGTGATCTTGCCGGTGGCGGGCGCGCCGTCCGGCACGGTGGTCGGGGTGGCGGGATTTGAACCCACGGCCTTCCGCTCCCAAAGCGGACGCGCTACCAAGCTGCGCCACACCCCGTCTGGTGCGACACGTAGGGTACATGCCCGCAGGCCGTGCGGTTGCCGCATTTACCGAGTGCGCGGGCGCGTGCGACGGCGGGCGACGGGCGCGGCCCGGAAGGGGTGTGCGGCGGGGGCACCCGACCCGCTACGATGCCTTCTGTGCCGCGGTCCTGCGACCTGCGGCGCGCTGTGCGGGCGTAGCTCAATGGTAGAGCCCTAGTCTTCCAAACTAGCTACGCGGGTTCGATTCCCGTCGCCCGCTCCAACGGCCTCCGGCCCGGTTTCGAGGGACTCCTCGAAACCGGGCCGGAGGTTTTTTCGTCGCTTCGCGGTGTCGCCTCGCCGAGGGGCGGACGACACGGTCCGAGCACGCTACGCGTCCGGGCGGTCACTAGAACTGGATCGAGTTGATCGTGTCCGCTATCGAGTTCAGGAAGCGTTGGATGTCGTCGGCCATGCCCGTCGAGGCGAGGAAGAAGCCGAAGAGGATGGCGACGACCGCCGGTCCGGCCTTGATCGTCCCTCCTCGCATCAGAACCACCAGGATGATCCCCAGCAAGAGCACCACTGACAGCGAAATGGCCACACAGATCACACCCTCGGTCGGTCCGCACTCCCGGCCCGGGGCGCCGACCCCACGCGCACCCCGCCAGAACCATCGTGCCACCAACCAGGCCTTCGTATGCGGCCGGTGGGACAACGTCGGCCACGGCGACCGGCGCGCCCGCGTGCGCCTTCGGTCAACGAGTGGGTGCCGAGGGCGAATTCGACGTGATCATTGCAGTGCACACACATCGCGTCCGCAGGTAATCCGAATTGTTGCCACGGACACACCAACTGCCGCAGTCAGGCGCGCAATTAACCGGACATTTCACCGGAGTCGCCTGCGCATGTTATGCACCATTTAGTCGGGATGAATACGGACAGAAGGGTCGCATGTCGCCGCGTGTCATCGCACGTCATATGCCCTGCGGTGTACGCACGGTGATGCTCTGCCCGAGGAAAACTTCACCGAATCCGGGGTACTCGCAGGTGACACGTACCCCTCAATACAGGATTCACGTCGGTGGTTTTACGGAATCGCACAGACAACGCTAGGGTGCCTCAGATGTTCACCGCTGCCTCGTCCCCCACTTGCGCAGCGAGTGCTCGGACCGTCCCCCGGAGTCTCCGGCGGGAGGGTCTGTGACGAACTCGCTGCGACCGCACGGCCAGCCCAGGGCGCCGCTCCCCCCGGCACACGCACCACAGTCGCCGACGGACGGAGTGCCGAGTCCGCGCTCGCTGAAGTCCTCGTCCCCCCACCCGACGCCGAGTGGCGCCTCCCCGGAGGCCAGGCCGGCCAAACAACGTGACGCGTTCTTCGACAACGCCAAGTACCTCGCCATCGTGCTCGTCGCGATGGGACACGCGTGGCAGCCGCTGACGGACCACAGCCGTGCCGCCGAGGCGCTGTACATGGTCGTATACACGTTCCACATGCCGGCGTTCATCATCATCTCCGGCTACTTCTCGCGCAGTTTCGACATGCGCCCCGACCGGCTGCGTCGGCTGATCACCGGCATAGCCGTGCCGTACGTCCTCTTCGAGGTCGCGTACTCCCTCTTCAAGCGGTACGCCGACGACGACCCCTCGCACCCGATCAGCCTGCTGGACCCCTGGTATCTCACCTGGTTCCTGATCGCGCTGTTCGTGTGGCGGCTGACGACGCCGCTGTGGAAGGTGGTGCGCTGGCCGATCCCGGTGGCGCTGGGCATCGCGGCGCTCGCCTCCGTCTCCCCCGACATCGGCGACGACCTGGATCTGCAACGCGCGCTGCAGTTCCTGCCGTTCTTTGTCGTCGGTCTCTTCATGAAGCCCGCGCACTTCCAGTTCATGCGGCGCCGTGAGGTGCGGATCCTGTCGGTGCCGGTGGCCGCGAGCGCGCTGGCGCTGGCGTACTGGGTGGGCCCGCACATGAACTCCGCCTGGTTCTACCACCGCGACAGCGCACAGGAGTTGGGCGCGCCCTGGTGGGCCGGGGTCGTCATGACCTTCGCTCTGTTCGGCTGCTCCATGGCGCTCACCACGTGCTTCTTCGCCTGGGTGCCCCGGCGGAAGATGTGGTTCACCGTCCTGGGCGCGGGCACGCTGTACGGCTACCTGCTGCACGGGTTCCTCGCGAAGGGCTCGCGCTTCTGGGACTGGTACGACGCCAACGCGTGGGTGTACCAGCCGCTCGGCGAGCTCTTCGTCACGCTCCTCGCGGCGGCCGTCATCACCGTGCTGTGCGCCCCGCCGGTGCAGCGGATGTTCCGGTTCGCCATGGAGCCCAAGATGGAGTGGGCGTTCAAGCGGGACGCCACCGAGCTGGCCCGCGAGCGAGGGAAGGTCGGGGCCAAGGCCTAGCCTCGCGGGGCGTGGCCCCGTTCACCTCCGTGGTGCGTCACCTCGCCTCCTCGGCCGCCGGTTCGTCCGGCAGGCCGAGGAGGTTTCGCATGTGGGCGTACTTGTGGGTCAGCCGGGTGCGGGTGGGCTCGTCCAGGACGGTGAGGCGGGCCGGGTTCGCGTTGTGCGCCAGGTCCGACTGTTTGACGAGGAGGGCGCCCGGGGTGGCGAGGATACGGGCGGCGTACGCCTCCGGGGGCTCGCCGGGGCGTTTGGTGAGGGCCAGCACGATGGCCTTCGTGCGGGGGGTCAGGGGTGCCTCGGCCAACCAGTGCTCGGTGAGGGCGTTGTCCTCCACCGCGTCGTGCAGCCAGGCTGCGGCGATCTGGTCCGTGTCGCCGCCTCTCGCCATGACGCCGTGGGCCACCGCCTGGAGGTGCTCGGTGTAGGGGCGGCCCGCCTTGTCGGTCTGGGTGGCGTGGGCGGTGCGGGCGAGGGTCTCTACTTCGGGGAGGGAGAGGGGGGTTGGCATCGGGGTCAGCTCCTGTCGTGGTTGCTCGCGCAGTTCCCCGCGCCCCTGAAAAGCAGGGGCTGCGCCCCCGCTACCTGGTGGGCGTAGAGCCCTCTCGGCTGATCAGGAGGAGGGCCCTGTCGTCGTTGACGTCCTTGGCGACCGCCTCGATGAGGTGCCAGGCGGCGCCGTGGAAGCCTCCGGCGACATAGCGGTCGGCCTCGCCGGTGAGGCGGTCGATGCCTTCGACGATGTCCCGGTCGGAGGTCTCGACGAGGCCGTCGGTGAAGAGCATCAGCACGTCGCCGGGGCGCAAAGAGCCCTTGACGGGGTCGAACTGGGCGCCGTCGTAGACACCCAGGAGGGGGCCCTCGGCGGCCTTCTCCTCCCAGCGGCCGGTGCCCGCGCTGAGCTGGAGGCCCGGCGGGTGGCCGGCGGAGAAGAGTTCGTAGTCGCCGGAGTCGAGGTCGAGGACGAGGTGGATGGAGGTCGCGAAGCCCTCGTCCCAGTCCTGGCGCAGGAGATAACCGTTGGCCGCCGGGAGGAACGCGTGCGGTGGGAGCGATCCCAGCAGACCGCCGAAGGCACCGGAGAGGAGCAGGGCGCGGGAGCCCGCGTCCATGCCCTTGCCGGAGACGTCGGTGAGGACGACTTCGAGGGTGCGACCGCCGTTCGTACGGGCGGCCACGACGAAGTCGCCCGAGAAGGACTGGCCGCCCGCCGGACGCAGGGCCATCTCGCGGTGCCAGCCGGCCGGCAGCTGCGGCAACTTGCTCTGCACACGGATGCGTTCACGCAGGTCGAAGAGCATGGTGCCGCCGCGCCGCCAGGGGACGCCGACGCGGCTGCGGAACTGGGCGATGAGGAGACCGAAGAAACCGCAGGCGGCGACCACGAGCACTATGCCGGGCGTCACCCGGGCCGGGCCCTCGGTGTAGGGGCCGAGCCGCACGGACTCCACGATCAGCGCGGTCGCGGCGGCCGCGTACAGACCGAGGAGGCTGGCCGGGCGGAGCAGCAGGCCGCCCGCGACGATGGGGAGGACGAGGACGGCGGGTGAGAACCAGACCGCGTTGACCATCGTGAGGCAGGCGATCAGCGGGATCATCAGCAGCAGACCGGCCAGGGCGATCCAGTCGGAGCCGTCCCCGCGGAAGTAGTCGACGGCGGATTTGCGCACGCCGGTGCGGGCCCGGTGAACCAGCTTCTTCATCCGGGCCGTGAACGTATCGGCCGCCGCGCGCCGCTCTCGTCCTGCTGCCATTGTTCGGGACCTTATCCATCGGACCAGCCCCTGTGCACAGGAGGTCCCACTTGTCCCCCTTCCGAGGTCCGGTTCACGACGAATCTCACACAGATCTCACACCGGAACGCGTCCTGCCGCCCCCGTGCGCCCTCCGTGCGGCACCTGGGAAGGATCCCACGGCACTCCTCGACGCGAGGGGGAAATTCGCTCGCCCGTACCGGATCGCCCTGCTAGGCATGGCGCATGACGACTGAGCTGCGGGCGCTGCGCAAGGAAGACTGGAACGTCTGGTACGAGAACTTCATCCGCGCCTTCGGCGGAGTCCCGGAACCGGCCGAGGAACGGGAGTTATGGCAGGCACTCACGCCGTACGACCGCTCCGTCGGTGTGTGGGACGGCGACCAATGCGTAGGTACGGCGGGGGCGTTCGACTTCCGCATCACGGTCCCGGGCGGTGCCGTCGTCCCGGCGGCGGGCGTCACGATGGTCGGCGTCGCGGCCACGCACCGGCGGCGCGGCGTCCTGACGTCCATGATGCGGCGGCAGTTGGACGACATCCGTTCCTGGGGCGAGCCGCTGGCGGTGCTGACCGCGTCCGAGCCGGCGATCTA
Source organism: Streptomyces sp. NPDC002787 (assembly GCF_053592095.1). Classification (NCBI taxonomy): domain Bacteria; kingdom Bacillati; phylum Actinomycetota; class Actinomycetes; order Kitasatosporales; family Streptomycetaceae; genus Streptomyces; species Streptomyces sp. NPDC002787. The sequence continues at coordinate 96,879 of NZ_JBSFVC010000019.1, forward strand.
CGGCCGGTTCGGGTACGGCATCGCGACCCACCGGCTCAGCGCCGACATCGACACCACCCGGGTACGGCTGTCCGTACCGCCGGGCACCGATGACGTACGGCTGCGGTACGCGGACCCGGCCGAAGTGCTCGACCTGTGCGAGGCGGTGTACGCCCGCCGGGTGCCGGAGCGGCCGGGGATGCTCGCGCGGCAGCCGGGCTGGGAGCGGGTGGACCTGCTCGACACGGAGCGCCATCGGGACGGGGCGTCGCCGTTGCAGTGCGTGGTGGCCGAGCGGGTCGACGGAGACGGTTCCGGTTCCGAGGTGGTCGGGTACGCGCGGTTCCGCGTCAAGCCCGACTGGGGGCCGGCCGGGCCGCAGGGGGTCGTCATGCTGAGTGTGCTGGAGGCCGTGGATCCCGCCGCGCGCGCCGCGTTGTGGCGGTTCCTCTTCGACATCGACCTCACGCAGTGCGTCGTCGCCCACCGGCTGCCCGTCGACGAGCCGGCGCTGCATCTGGTGTCGGACGTCCGCCGCTGCGGGCTGCACATCAAGGACGACCTGCACGTACGGCTCGTGGACGTCGGCGCGGCCTTGCGGGCGCGGACCTATCAGGCGCCGCTGGACGTGGTGTTCGAGGTCGAGGACTCCTTCTGCCCGTGGAACGAGGGGCGTTGGCGGCTCACCGGCGACTCGAAGGGTGCGACCTGCGAGCGGACCGCCGATGCCGCCGATCTCTCCCTATCCGTACGGGAGTTGGGGTCGGCCTATCTGGGTGGTGTGAGCCTCGCGTCCCTGGCGGCGGCCGGGCGGGTGCGGGAGTCGCGGCAGGGGGCGCTGGCGGAGGCGTCCACGGCGTTCTTCGCGCCGGGGCAGGCGCCCTGGCTTCCGCACGGGTTCTAGCGCTTCAGCGCTGCTGGCAGGTCGGGCACCAGAAGAGGTTGCGGGCGGCGAGATCGGCGGTGCGGATCTCGCCGCCACAGATGTGGCAGGGGAGATGGGCCCTGCGGTACACGTACACCTCGCCGCCGTGGTCGTCGACGCGGGGCGGCCGGCCCATGGCCTGCGGGGTGTGTTCCGGGCGGACGGTGTCGATGCGGTTGTCGCGGACGCCCTCGCGCATGAGGCCGACGAGGTCGGCCCAGATCGTGTCCCATTCGGCCGGGGTGATGTCCTTGCCCGCGCGGTACGGGTCGATGCCGTGCCGGAAGAGGACCTCCGCGCGGTAGACGTTGCCGACGCCCGCGATGATCTTCTGGTCCATCAGGAGCGCGGCGATCGTCGTACGGCTGCGGGAGACACGGGCGTACGCGCGGGCGGGGTCGGCGTCGGGGCGTAGGGGGTCCGGGCCGAGGCGGGCGTGTACGGCCTGCTTCTCGGCGTCGGTGATGAGGGCGCAGGTCGTCGGGCCGCGGAGGTCCACGTACGAGGTGTCGTTGCGCAGGCGGAGGCGGACGGTGTCCGTGGGCGGGGGCGCGGGGGCGTCGCCGAAGTTCACCTTGCCGAAGAGGCCCAGGTGGATGTGGACCCATTCCTCGGCGTCCGCGTCGCCGAAGTGCAGGAAGAGGTGCTTGCCGTGGGCCTCGGCCGTGGTGAGCGGGGTGCCCGTGAGGAGGGCCGCCGCGTCGGCGAACTTGCCCTGGGGGCTCGTGACGTGGGCGTTCCGGCCGCCGAAGTGTGCGAGGTAGTCCTCGGCGAGGCGGTGGATGGTGTGCCCCTCCGGCACGGGGGCCTCCGGCGGTTCGGCAGGGTGGTCGGGGGGTGGTCCGGGGTGTGTTTTCGGGTGCGGGTGGGTGGGGGTTGCTCGCGCAGTTCCCCGCGCCCCTGAAAAGCAGGGGCTGCGCCCCTGCTTCTCGGCCCGCGCCATGGTGGCCGCCCTACGAGCTAGGTCTTCCGTGCTCTTGGGCGCGAAAACCTACGCCTGGGGGTGGTGCGCCGGGATCGGCGGCAGGTCGCCGGTCGTCTCGTACGACGCGAGCATGTCGATGCGGCGGATGTGACGCTCGTCACCGGAGAACGGCGTGTTGAGGAACGTCTCGACGAACTTCGTCGCGTCCTCCTGGGAGTGCATCCGGGCACCGACGGCGACGACGTTCGCGTTGTTGTGCTCGCGCCCGAGCGCCGCGGTCTCGGCACTCCACGCGAGGGCCGCGCGCACCCCGGCCACCTTGTTCGCGGCGATCTGCTCCCCGTTGCCGGAGCCGCCGATGACGATGCCGAGGGAGCCGGGGTCGGCGGCCGTACGCTCCGCCGCGCGGAGGCAGAACGGCGGGTAGTCGTCCTGGGCGTCGTAGATGTGGGGCCCACAGTCCACGGGCTCGTGGCCGGCGGCCTTCAGCCACTCGACGAGGTGGTTCTTGAGTTCGTAGCCGGCGTGATCCGAGCCGAGGTAGACGCGCATGGTCCGAGTGTGACACGCGCGTTTCGGCGCGGCGCGACGGGGTGCGGGCACATGAAACCGTGAGCTGCACCACGGAACCTCAAGTAAACCTCAAGTAACGATCTGGATTCAAAGGTTCAGGAATCCATTTACCTCCGATTCACTGGATCGATCTTTACAGCGGTTCACCCGGCCCTCAGTTGTCGATTCTCGTTCCCCCTCTTACGAGAGTCGATCGGGGAGTCGCTGGGCAGACGCACGGAAGTCCCCACAACGGCGCAAAGGAAACTCCCCCCATGACCTCGCAGCCGACTCTCCCGTCCCCGACGGGCACCTCAGGCTCCTCCTCACCCCCCTCCCCCGGACTGCACGCCGGTCTCAAGAACCGTCATCTGTCGATGATCGCGATCGGTGGTGTGATCGGCGCGGGCCTGTTCGTCGGGTCGAGTTCCGGTATCGCCACGGCCGGTCCCGGCATCCTCCTGTCGTACGCGCTCGTCGGCACGATGGTGGTGCTGGTGATGCGGATGCTCGGTGAGATGTCCGCCGCGAACCCGACCTCGGGATCGTTCTCCGCGCACGCCGACCGAGCGCTCGGGCGTTGGGCCGGGTTCTCCATCGGCTGGCTGTACTGGTTCTTCTGGGTCGTCGTGCTCGCGGTCGAGGCGACCGCGGGTGCGGTGATCCTGGAGGGCTGGATCCCGGCCGTGCCGCAGTGGGGCTGGGCGCTGATCGTGATGGTCGTGCTGACCGCCACGAACCTGGTGTCGGTCGGTTCCTACGGTGAGTTCGAGTTCTGGTTCGCCGGGATCAAGGTCGTCGCGATCGCCGCGTTCATCGTGGTGGGCGGGCTGGCGGTCTTCGGGCTGCTGCCGGGCGCCGACTCCGAGAAGGCCGGACTGGCCAATCTGACCGACCACGGCGGGTTCCTGCCGAACGGGGCGGGCGCGATCCTCATCGGCGTGCTGCTGGTCGTCTTCTCCTTCATGGGCAGCGAGATCGCCACGCTGGCCGCCGGGGAGACGGAGAACCCGCAGAAGGCTGTCACCAAGTCCACCAACAGCATCATCTGGCGGATCGGTGTCTTCTACCTCGGCTCGATCTTCGTCGTCGTGGCGCTGCTGCCGTGGAACGACCCGTCGATCAAGGAGAAGGGCTCCTACGTCGCCGCCCTGGACTCCCTCGGGATCGCGCACGCCGGGCAGATCATGAACTTCATCGTGCTCACCTCGGTGCTGTCCTGTCTCAACTCCGGTCTGTACACGGCCTCCCGCATGGCCTTCTCGCTGGGTGAGCGCGGGGACGCGCCGCGTGCGTTCGGCCGTACGAACGGCCGGGGTGTGCCGATGACCGCGATCCTCGCCTCGGTCGTCTTCGGGTTCGTCGCGGTCATCTTCAACTACTTCTTCCCCGAGGGGGTCTTCCTCTTCCTGGTCAACTCCTCCGGTGCGGTCGCCCTGTTCGTGTGGCTGGTCATCTGCTTCTCGCAGCTCCGGATGCGCAGGATCATCGAGCGGGAGACGCCGGAGAAGCTCGTCGTGAAGATGTGGCTGTATCCCTATCTGACGTGGGCCACCATCGGGCTGATCCTCTTCGTCCTCGGCTACATGCTCACCGACACCGAGCACGGCAACCAGGAGATCCTGCTGCTGTCGTTGCTGGTCGCGGCCATCGTCGTCGGTATCGCGCTGGTCAAGGAGAAGGTCGGCGGCGGGAAGGCCGCGGCCGAGGTCTCCGACAAGGTTCACTGAGCGGGGTCGGTCGGCCGCGCATCAGAGGTCCGGGGTCCGGGGGCGTCGTACGCCGCCGGGCCCCGGACCGTCGTCCGGGGGGTGGCTGGGTCAGGGGGCCGGGGCCAGGGGTGGGGAGGCTTGGGGCGAGGGCTTGGGGCTTGGGGCTTGGGGCCTCACAGGGGTGTGAAGCTCTTCTCCACCTTCTCGTAGACCGGGAGGGCTCGGTCCTCGATGTCGGGGTGGTACCAGGTGGTGAGCTGGTAGGACTTGCCGCCGGTGTTGAAGCCGAGGGAGCGGACGTGCCAGGGCAGGTCCTGGGCCGTGACGGTGTACTCCCATACGACGGCCGGCTTGCCGCGGAACTCGGTCTCCTCCAGACGGATCCGCTCGTATCCCGGTCCCTCGCTGGTGCTCTCCTCCGTCTTCCGCCACTGCTCCAGGAGGTCCCCGCGCGCGAGGGAGGCCTTGCCGACGATCTCCTGGCGCGCGTCCGGCGAGGTGTAGTGCACCTCCGCGCCGGCGTGCACCTCGCGCGAGAACCCGTCCGGCGGGACCCACGCGAACACCCCGGCCTCCGTGCGGGCGCCGGGCGGGAGCGTGGGCGGGCGGGAGGTTCCGGCGACGGTCGGGGAGGAGGCGGACGGTGATGTCGAGGACGCCGTCTTGTCGCCCTTGTCGCCCTTGCCGTCGGGCGAGCCGCCCATCAGGGGTACGACGACTGCGGCGACCAGGGTGGTCACGGCCACGGCGGCTGCCGCGAGGAGGCCTGTGCGGCGTTTGTTCCGCCGGGTGGCTGTGGGCTCCGGCGGGTCTGACGATTCTGCCGGTTCCGGCGCTTCCGGCGCTTCCGGCGCTTCCGGCGCTTCCGGCGCTTCCGGCGCTTCCAGCGGCGGGATGGGGCTGGGCCTGGGCTGGGTGGGCAGGTCGCTTCCGGCGGGGGGCGGTGGCCCTGCCTCCGAGGGGGAGTCAGGGGTGCGTGCGGGCGGGGCTTTTGAGGAGCGGCGAGAGGTGCTCTCGGGCGGGGGGCTGAGGTAGGGGTTGCCGGTGACTGGGGCCGGCTCGGGCCATGGATGGGCTTCGGGCGCGGGGTCGGGCTGGGTCCGCAGCGTCGGCGTCGGCTGCACCGGGGTGGGGGCTGCGGTGGGGGCGGGCCCAGGGGGCGGAGGCGCCGCGTTGGCGTCCGGCGGCGCCGCCTCGGGGGGCGGGGGCGCCGCCTCGGGGCTTGGGTTCGCCCTTGCGGGGCCTGGGTTCACCCCTCGGGGGTCCGGGGATGTGGCCCCGGGATGATGCCTGCTCCCCGCTCCGAGTTTCGGGACCACCGTCCCGGGTTGAGGGCTCGCCGCCTCGGGCTTCGGTGGCGCCGCCCTGGGTTGGGGGCTCGTCACCTCCGGATTCCGGGCCGTTGCCCCAGGTTGGGGGCTCGTCGCCCCGGTGACCCGGGGCGCCGTCTTGATGGTGCGGAGGGTGTCGGTGAGTTCTGGCAGGCCGGGGCGGGACTCCGGCTGCTTTCGCAGGAGGGCGGCTAGGACGTCGTGGAGGGCGCCCGCGGTGGCGGGGAGTTCCGGCTCCTCGTAGAGGACGGCGTGGAGGGTGGCGAGGGTGGTGGCGCGGGAGAAAGGCGAACGTCCGCCGAGGGCGGCGCAGAGGGTGGCGCCGAGGGACCAGAGGTCGGAGGGTGGGCCCTGGGGGCGGCCGGAGACGCGCTCGGGCGCCATGTAGTCGGGCGAGCCGACGAGCATGCCGGCCATGGTCAGGGCCTCGGCGTCCTGAATGGCGGCGATGCCGAAGTCGGTGAGGACGGCCCGGTGGGCGCCCGTGCGCTGGATCAGCACGTTGGCCGGTTTGATGTCGCGGTGGAGGACACCCTGGTCGTGCACCTGGCCCAGCGCGTCGGCGAGTTCGAGTCCGATCCGGGCCGCGTCGCGCACGTCGAGGGGGCCGTCCTCCATCAGAAGCCGTTCCAGGGAGCGGCCGTCGACCAGTTCCATGACGATCCAGAGGCGCTCGCCCTCGTCGACCACGTCGTAGATGCGTACGACGTTGGGGTGATCGATACGGGCCGTGGCCCTGGCCTCCCGCAGGGTTCGCTCGCGTCGGGTGCGGGTGTCCTCCGGGTCCAGGCCGTCGATGCGCATTTCCTTGACGGCGACCTGCCGGTCGAGTATTTCGTCGGCGGCCCGCCAGACCCGGCCCATTCCGCCTTGGCCAATGCTTTCGACCAGGCAATAACGGCCGGTCACCATAAGCCCCGGAACACCGCCCCGCGTTATTTCCGGCACCCCCATGCCCCCCTTCCACAACTGACCGCACGTGCCACAGACGAACCAAAAAGTCGCGCATCGGTCACACTTCGCGCCGCACCAGCATAGTGCCGAGAAATCTTGTGGTACCTCTTCATAGGCCGTGAATTCAGGCACGGCCAGGGGGACGCAAGGGGGATGGAACATGAGTTCTTGTCGCAGGACGGCCAGGGGCGCCATCGCCGGATCGCTGCTCACCGCCTCGTTCACGTCGGTGATGATCCTCGGCTTCACGGCATCGGCGGATGACCAGGGAGGATTGAGCAATCACGGCGGAAAGGCCGTGGACGCGGCGCCGGCAGGAGTGAAACTATCGACGCTGCTGTCCAAGGAGATCAAGGTCGACAACAAGTCCAAGGAAACGGATATCACCGGCGTCGTAAAGAACGAGGGAAGCAAGGCCAGCGGGGAAATCCGCTTGCTTGTGGTCGGTTTTGACGGCATGACGGTCAAGAATGTCGAAGGGTGTTCGGCGATCCCTGAAGGGGATCTCCCGGACGGCGCGAACAGTGGTTTCGCGTGCGCGATCGACGATCTGGCGGCCGGAAAGTCGAAGACCTATGCCATCGAGGCCACGTACGACCTGAGCGAGCAGGGCAAGATCTGTCTGCCGGTGCAGAACTCCGACGGTTCGAAGACGTTCTGGCAGCAGGGGCCGGTCCCGTTCGGCACGACCAACCCCTCGCCCAACGAGCCCGCCACACCGCTCCTGCTGGGCACCGACAACAGCCCGATCACCCCCGGCACCGGCACCGGCACCGGTGACGGCAACGGCAAGGGGGACGGCGGGAAGGACGGCAAGCCGGACGAGCTGCCCCAGACCGGTCCCGCCGACCGCGTCCTGCCGCTCGGCATGGCCGGGGCCGCGCTCATCTCGGCCGGCGCGGCGGGCCTGTGGTGGAACCACCGTCGGGCCCGGTTCGAGAACGGCGGCTCCGCAGCGCGATGACGGACGCGGAAGAGGCTCGCCGTGGCGCGGTCGGAGTGCGACCCGGCGAGCCTCTTCGGAGGGGGTTACGGCGCCGCTTCCTGAGCGGCGCCTCCTCACGACGGTGTTGAGCTATGACGTCACTTCTTCACGAGCTTCCACGCCGTCGGCAGCAGCCCCATCGCCAGAACGGCCTTGATGGCGTCGCCGATCAGGAAGGGCGTGAGGCCGGCCGCGACGGCGGCGGACAGGCTGATGTCGGCGGTGGCGGCGAGGTACGGCACGCCGACGGCGTAGATGATCGCCTCGCCCACGAGCATCGTGCCCGCCATGCGCAGCGTGGAGCGGTCGCCACCGCGGCGGGCCAGGGCGCCCACGGCCGCGACGGCGAGGATCATGCCGAGGATGTAGCCGAAGGAGACGCCGACACCGGAGGTGCCGTTCGCGAACCACGGCATGCCGGCCAGACCGGCCAGCGCGTACAGGGCGAGCGCGGCGACGCCGCGGCCCGCGCCGAGGGTGGTACCGACGAGCAGGGCGGCGAAGGTCTGGCCGGTGACCGGGACCGGGGAGCCCGGCACGGGCACAGCGATCTGGGCGGCCAGCCCGGTGAGCGCGGCGCCGCCGATCACCAGCGCGATGTCGCGGAAGCGGACGCCGACGACGGCGGGGAGGCGGTCGGCGAGGACCTCGCCGGGGCGGGCTGAGGTGGCGGCGGTGCTCATGTTCGGGCTCACTCCGGCGGGTGAAGAAGGCAGGGACACGGTGACGCTATCCCAGGCCCCTCGCACCGGACACCGTCAGCGCTCGACAAAGGGGGTGACGACGGCTTGGTGGGCTTCACACAAAGGGTGCCGGTTACACCCGGTACGGCGTGATGCCGGTCACGGAGGTGACGTGGCTTCGGCCACGGAGAGCCCCGGACGCGGATCTGTAGGGTTTCACCAATCGGGCCGGTGGGGTGGACAGGTACCGTCTCGCCCGTCGGTCGCCGTCTGGGCAGCGGTGGGCCGTTTTGCTAGCTTCGAGCGCATGGTTGCCCAGGCCCGGAACTTCTCGTCGCGTCGCTACGTCGACCTGCGACGCGTGGGCGCGGCCACCTGTCGCCGTCCCGGCTGAGGCGGCTCCGGCGCGCCTCGCCCTCCGAGACGACGCAGTGTCGGACCCGTTCCCGAGGATGATCGCCATGCCCCGTGCCCCGGCAGCACCTACCCTTTCCGCCCCCGCTCCTCCATCTCCCACGTCCCGTCCCACGTCTCGTTCTACGTCTCGTCCTTCATCTCCCGTCGCTTCGCCTCCCCTTGCCCCATCTCCTGTCGCTTCATCTCCCGTGCCGCGTGTCGCCGACAGCGACCGGCGGCGGACCAGCGCGAGTGTGGTCCTGCGGTCGGTGCTGGAGCACGGGCCCGTGGCGCGCAGCACGATCGCCCGGGTGACCGGGTTGTCGCCGGCCTCGGTGACGGACTACTGCGCCCGGTTCACACGGCTCGGTCTCATCCGCGAGGCCGAACCACCCCGGCAGGCCAAGGGGGTGGGCCGCCCGCACGTGCCCCTCGACCTGGACGACTCGCGGTTCGTGGTGGGCGGGGTGCATGTGGCCGTGCCGTACACCACGGTCGCGCTGCTCGATCTACGGGGACGGGTGGTCGTGGAACGGCGGCTGAAGCACGGCCCCACCGACCCCGCCCTGGTGTTGGCGCGGGCCGCCGACACGCTTGTGACCCTGCTGGACGCGGCACCGGGCCGCCGGGCGTTGGCCGTCGGTTTCGCGGCCGGTGGCTGGGTGGACCGGGAGACCGGGGCCGTCGTCGAGCATCCGCTGCTGGGCTGGCGCGAGGTGCCGGTGCGGGAGGTGATCGGGGCCCGTACGGGGCTGCCGGTCCATGTGGACGGACACGCGCGGGCGTTGGTGGCCGCCGAGCAGCTCTTCGGGCGGGCGCGCGGCAGCCGGAGCGTGCTGCATCTGTTCGTCGGCAATGTGGTCGACGCGGCCTTCGCGACCAACGACGAGGTGCACCACGGGCCCCGCTCCCAAGCCGGGGCGATCGCCCATCTGCCGCTGCCCGGCGGTACGGAATCCTGCCACTGCGGGCGGACCGGTTGCCTCCAGGCCGAGTTGAGTGAGCGGACCCTGTGCCGGCGGGCTCGGGCGGCCGGTGTGATGGACGGGGTGAACCCGATGCGGGTCCTTGACGCGGCGGCGGGCGGTGACGAGGCGGCCGTACGCCTGCTGGTGGAGCGGGCGCGGACGGTGGGGCGGGCGGCGGAACTGCTGCTCGATGTGCTGAACCCGGAGACCTTGGTCGTCACCGAGATCGGTGTCATCGGCCGGGAGGACTGTCTCGCGGCGCTGCGCGCGGTCGTCGGGCCGGAGCGGGCGGCGGCCGTGGGGCCGACGAGTTTCCCCGATGCCGTGCTGGCCACGGCGGGGGGAGCGGTGGCTCTGGATGTGCTCTACCGGGATCCGCTGGGCTCCGTGGCGCGTCTCGACCGCGTCTCGGCCGAGATTGGTTAATTCAGAAACTCCGAATGTTGACAGGCATGACCGAAGACCGGAAACATCGTATTCATGCTGCTCACGAGCTGTCGCACCCTCTGTTGCTGACACGTTGACGTACCAGAGTGCCCGCCGCACTCCGGCCGACGCGGCGCTTCTTCCTGCGTGAATCTCCCTTCCGCAGCTTCTTTCCGTCCACTTCCACGGAACTTTTTCCGCGCGCGGTTTCGCGCGTAATTCCGTACGCGATTCCGTAAGCGGTTCCGTGCACGATTCCGTAAGCGGTTCCGTGCACGATTCCGTACGCGGTTCCGTGCACGATTCCGTACGCGATTCCGTGCGCCTTCCCGCCGTTTTCCTCAGGGGGTTCTCCCATGCCATCGTCCGCCGCGCCCGGTCTCGACCGGCGGCTCTTCCTCACCTCTCTCCTGGGCGTCACGGCCGCCGCTGCCGGTTTGAGCGGCTGCGCCGACAGCAGCGCGGCGACCGCACGGACGGCCGCGGACGCGCCACTGCCCACCAAGATCCCCTCGGGCGCGAGCCTGAAGATCGCCTCGTTCCAGAATCAGCAGGAGTTGCAGCTCAAGCTGGCGAAACTCGAAGATCTTCCTTTCAAGGTGAGCAGTTGGGTGAACATCGGCGCCGGCCCCGATGTCATCAACGCGTTCCGGGCGGGTTCGCTGGACGTCGCCAACAACGCGGGAATCCCGCCCATCCAGGCGTATTACCAGGGATACGACGCGAAGATCGTCGCGATCAACATCACCCGTAAGCCAAACTATCTCTTCGCGACCAAGCCCGGGAGCGACATCACCTCGGTCGAGGATTTCCGGGGGAAGAAGCTCGCTTTCTCCCAGGGGCAGGCGCAGGGCGTCGTACTTCTGCGGGCGTTGAAGAAGGCGGGGCTCGCCCACGACGAGGTCGAACTCGTCCCGCTGACCAGCAACCAGTTCCTGACGGCCCTGCAGTCGGGCCAGGTGGACGTCGCGCCGCTCGGCAACCAGCAGGCGCCCGCCTATCTGCAGCAGTACGGAGCCAAGGGCGCCCGCACGATCACCACCGACGTGGTGGACCTGCTCAATCTGCTGTGGGCGCCGACCTCCGTGCTGAACGACTCGGCGAAGGTGGCCGCGGTCGCCGCGTACATCCCGTACTGGGCGAAGGGCGCGGTCTGGCAGTACGAGAACCCGGACATCTGGAACGAGGAGTTCTACGTGAAGACCCAGAACCTGTCCCTCGCCCAGGCGGAGTCGATCAGCGATCTTGCCAACAAGCCGCTGCTCCCGCCGAGTTGGGACGAGGCGATCGAGTGGGAGCAGGAGACCGCGGATCTGCTGGCGGAGGGCGGCTTCGTGAAGAAGTTCGACGTCGGCGTGCTCTTCGATCGCCGCTTCGAGGGGATCGCGGCGAAGGCCGTGACCGTGGAGTACCGGAAGTGAGCGCCGTGACCACGAGTGCCGCCCCGGTCGCCACGACCGCCGTCGGCGTCACCGGGAAGATGTCCCAGGTCCGCAGGCGCCGACGGCTCTCCCCCGGCAGGAGGCTGCCCGCCTCGCGGCTCGTCGGTCCGGTGTTGTTCCTCACCCTGTGGGCGGTCGCCTCCGCCGCCGGGCAACTGGACCCGGCCGCGATGCCGGCGCCCTGGACGGTGCTGGAGGCCGGCATCCGGCTGTGGACCGAGGGGACACTGACGACCGACATCGTGGCCTCGCTGCAGCGAGCCGGGTCCGGATTAGCGATCGGGCTGACCGCCGGTGTCGTACTCGCCCTGGCCTCCGGGCTCAGCCGGGTCGGCGAGGCGCTGATCGACGGAACCGTGCAGCTCAACCGGGCCATCCCGACCCTGGGTCTGATCCCCCTGTTCATCCTCTGGCTGGGCATCGGCGAGACCTTCAAGATCGCGATCATCGCCATCGTCGTCTACATCCCGATCTACCTCAACACCCATGCCGCGCTCGCAGGGATCGACAGCCGCTTCGTCGAACTCGCCGAGGTGCAGGGCCCGTCGAGGCTGGAGTTCGTCCGGCGGATCGTCATCCCCGGCGCGCTGCCCGGCTTCTTCGTGGGCCTGCGGCTCGGGGTGACCGGCTCCTGGCTCGGCCTGGTCGTCCTGGAGCAGATCAACGCCACCAACGGACTCGGCTACATGATGTTCCAGGCCCAGAACTACGGCCAGAGCGACGTCATCCTCGTCGGCCTGGTCGTCTACGGGATCTTCGGTCTGGTCTCCGACAGCGCGGGCCGTCTCATCGAACGGAGGGTGCTGTCATGGCGACGCACGCTGAGCGGCTGACGACCACCGGGCGGGCGACCGCCCCCGAGCGGCAGAGCACCCCCGAGCCGCCGACGGCCACGCCGACGATCACGGCCACAGCGACGGCCACGGCCACCACCACGGCCGCCCGGCCCGCCGTACAACTCCGGGAGCTCACCCGGTCGTTCGACGGGCGCAAGATCCTCGACGGTGTCGATCTCGACATCCCGGCCGGACAGTTCGTCGCGCTGCTCGGGCACAGCGGCTCCGGCAAGAGCACACTGCTGCGGGCGGTGGCCGGGCTCGACCACGAGGTGGCGGGCAGCGGTCGGCTCACCGCGCCGAGCAGGGTGTCCGTCGTCTTCCAGGACTCCCGGCTGCTGCCCTGGCGCCGGGTCCTCGACAACGTGCTGCTCGGCACGGAGGGCAAGGAGGCCGCCGACAAGGGCCGCGCGGCACTCGCCGAGGTGGGCCTGAAGGGCCGTGAGCGCGCCTGGCCGAACGAGCTCTCCGGCGGTGAGGCCCAGCGCACGACACTCGCCCGCTCCCTCGTCCGGGAGCCCGAACTGCTCCTCGCCGACGAGCCGTTCGGCGCCCTCGACGCGCTCACCCGGATCCGGATGCACTCCCTGCTGAGGCAGCTGTGGGAACACCACAGGCCCTCCGTCCTGCTCGTCACCCACGACGTGGACGAGGCGATCGTGCTCGCCGACCGGGTGCTCGTGCTCGAACAGGGCCGTATCGGCCTCGACCTGACCATCGACCGCCCGCACCCGCGCTCGTACCGGGACCCCCTGCTGGGCGAGTACCGCGAGCGGCTGCTGGCAGCGCTCGGCGTGACGGAGGACCACCAGTGACGACAAGACAGCCGACGAGGCAGCTGCACCTCAACGCCTTCCTGATGAACACCGGCCACCACGAGGCCTCCTGGCGGCTGCCGGAGTCCGACCCGTACGCGCACGTCGAGCTGGACCACTACGTACGGCTGGCGCGGACCGCGGAGCGGGGTACGTTCGACTCGCTCTTCCTGGCCGACGGGCCTCAGCTGTGGGGCAGTGTGGGCCAGCGTCCGGCGGGCGCCCTTGAGCCGCTCACCCTGCTGACCGCGCTGGCGACGGCCACCGAGCACATCGGACTGGTCGCCACCGCCTCCACCTCGTACAACTCCCCGTACAACCTGGCCCGCAAGTTCGCCTCGCTCGACATCATCAGCGGCGGCCGGGCCGGCTGGAACATCGTCACCACCGCCGGTGCCGAGGCCGCCCGCAACTTCGGTCTCGACGCCGAGCCCGCGCACGCCCAGCGGTACGCGCGGGCCGCCGAGTTCGTCGAGGTGGCCCTGAAGCTCTGGGACAGCTGGGAGGACGACGCGATCGTCGCCGACAAGGAGACCGGTGTCTGGGGCGACGACACGAAGATCCATCCGCCCCGGCACAAGGGGACGTACTTCAGTGTCGAGGGGCCGCTCAACGTCCCTCGTACGCCGCAGGGGTACCCGCTGCTCGTACAGGCGGGGTCCAGCGAGGACGGCAAGGCGTTCGCGGCGCGGTACGCGGAGGCCGTGTTCACCGCGCAGCAGACCATCGAGGACGCGCGGGCCTTCTACGCCGACCTCAAGTCCCGTACGGTCGCGGCCGGCCGGGACCCCGAGCACATCAAGGTGCTGCCCGGGATCGTCCCCGTGCTCGGGTCGACTCAGGCCGAGGCGCGGGCGGCCGAGCGGGCCCTGGAGGAGCACATCGTGCACCGGCACGGGGTGGCGAACCTGGAGCGGCTCCTTCAACTCCCCCTCGGATCACTGGACCTGGACGCACCGCTGCCCGCCGATCTGCCGCCCGAGAGCGCCGTCGAGGGTGCCAAGAGCCGGTACACGCTCGTCGTGGGGCTGGCCCGCCGCGAACGGCTCACCGTGCGGCAGCTGATCGGGCGGCTGGGCGGCGGACGAGGGCATCTCACCTTCGCCGGGACGCCCGAGCAGGTCGCCGACAAGATCGAGAGCTGGTTCACGCGGGGGGCCGCCGACGGCTTCAACATCATGCCCGCGGTCCTGCCGTCCGGCCTCGACGCCTTCGTCGACCACGTCGTCCCGATCCTGCGCACCCGGGGCCTGCTCCGCACGGAGTACGGCCCGCGCCGGACCCTGCGGGAGCGGTACGGCCTCCCACGCCCCGCGAACCAGCACGTCAGCGCATCAGCACCCGCGCCATCCGTACCCGTACCCGTACCCGCACCCGCACCCGCACCCGCACCCGCACCCGCACCCGCACCCGCACCGACCCTCGTCTGAAAGGACCGCGCATGTCCATCGAGATCCAGAAGGTCACCGCCCGCATCGGCGCCCGTGTCGCCGGCGTCGACATCTCCCGGCCCCTCGACAAGGAGACGGTCGCCGCCGTCCGCGAGGCCCTCAACGTCCACAAGGCCCTCGTGTTCGACGAGGTGAACCTCGACGACGCGAGCCATCAGGCCTTCGTCCGCCACTTCGGCGACATCACCACCGCCCATCCCACCGTGCCCGCTGTCGAGGGGGCCGCGAACGTCCTGCCCGTGGACAGCGAGCGGGGCCGCGCCAACCACTGGCACACCGACGTCACGTTCGTCCTCAACCCGCCGCAGGCCACCACCCTGCGCAGCATCACGATCCCGCCGTACGGCGGCGAGACCCTGATCGCGAACGCGGCGGCGGCCTACCGCGACCTGCCCGAGCCGCTGCGGCGGCTGGCCGACGGTCTGTGGGCGGAGCACACCAACGACTACGACTACGCCGTGCCCGACGAGGAGATCGACGCGGAGCGGGCCGAGCAGCGCGCCCAGTTCACCTCGATCAAGTACCGCACGGTCCACCCCGTGGTCCGCGTCCACCCCCTGACCGGTGAACGGGGGCTGTTCATCGGCGGGTTCGCGCAGCGGATCGTGGGGCTGTCCGCGGGCGAGTCCCGCAAGGTCCTCGATCTGCTCCAGTCGTACGTGACCCGGCCGGAGAACGTGCTGCGCTGGCGCTGGTCCGAGAATCAGCTGGTCGTCTTCGACAACCGCATCACCCAGCACTACGCCATCGACAACTACGACGGGCTGCCGCGCCGGCTGCACCGGGTGACCCTCGCCGGTGACGTACCGGTGGGCATCGAGGGCAAGGAGAGCTACTCGATCGAGGGGGACGCGACGCACTACACGGCGGTAGCGGCGTAGCCACAGCCGGTGCGCGTCGCACGCCGACGCGTCGCCGATGACGCAGGGCCTCGCGCGGAGGACGGACGGTCGGTTCGCGCGAGGGCCCTTTCGCATGTCCGGGCATGCCATCCCAGTCTCTTGCTGCTAGCGTGCACTTGCAAGTAATTTGCAATAAGAGGGCGGAGGGGACCCCCATGCCCGTCTACACGCTGCCCGAACTGCCGTACGACTACTCCGCGCTCGCTCCCGTGATCAGCCCCGAGATCATCGAGCTGCACCACGACAAGCACCACGCGGCGTACGTCAAAGGGGCCAACGACACGCTGGAGCAGCTGGCCGAGGCGCGGGACAAGGAGACCTGGGGGGCGATCAACGGTCTGGAGAAGAACCTGGCCTTCCATCTCTCCGGGCACATCCTGCACTCGATCTACTGGCAGAACATGACCGGTGACGGCGGGGGCGAGCCGCTGGAGAAGGACGGCGTGGGCGAGCTGGCGGACGCGATCGCCGAGTCGTTCGGCTCCTTCGCCGCGTTCAAGGCCCAGCTGACCAAGGCGTCCGCCACCACCCAGGGCTCCGGCTGGGGCGTCCTCGCCTACGAACCGCTCAGCGGGCGCCTCATCGTCGAGCAGGTCTACGACCACCAGGGCAACGTCGGCCAGGGCTCCATCCCGATCCTCGTCTTCGACGCCTGGGAGCACGCCTTCTACCTCCAGTACAAGAACCAGAAGGTCGACTTCATCGAGGCGATGTGGGCCGTCGTCAACTGGCAGGACGTGGCCCGGCGTCACCAGGCCGCCAAGTCCCGGGCGGACGTGCTGCTGCTCAGCCCCTGAGGCAGTACCGAAGATGTCCTGCTCGTGATCGTCTTCTCACCCTTCACCGGGCAGGCGGAAAAAGGAAGAACCCCCGCGAGGACGTGACTCGCGGGGGTTCTCGCCTTACCTGGTTGCCGGAAAACGCCACGGCGGGACGCATTCCGGTCTGACGCTTTCCCGAACTTTCGCCCTATGCTCCCGTTTTCCGGCCGGATTCCCGATCCGGCCGACCGGACCGGGAGGTCGTATGCCGAGTTACAAGCACTGCCCCCCTTGCGGAGGAAGCAAGCCCCTGCCGTTCCACGAGGTCGACAAGGAAGTGCAGGAGCACCTGAGGTCCCTGGGGAAGAACCCGGCCGGCTGGTGGCGCTGCGGCAACCATGGCGAGAAGGGCCGCTGCCTGTTCGTCCAGCCGTACGGCAACCAGAGCGAGGGGTTCTCCCTCCCCGAGTCCTTCAGGTGAGCCGGGCCGTCAGACCAGGTTGCTGAAGTCCGGGCCCTGGGTGCGGGAGCGCTTGAGTTCGTAGAAGCCGGGGACCGAGGCCACGAGGAGGGTGCCGTCCCAGAGCCTGGCGGCTTCCTCGCCCTGGGGGGCGGGGGTGACGACGGGGCCGAAGAAGGCGATCTGCTCGCCGTCGGCGCCGGGGACGGCGATGACGGGGGTGCCGACGTCCTGGCCGACCTTGTCGATGCCCTCCTTGTGGGAGGCGCGCAGTTCGGCCTCGTACGGGGTGGAGTCCCAGTGGTCCATGAGGGACTCGGGCAGGCCGACGTCCTTCAGGGCGGCGGCGACCGTCTCCTTCTCCGGGCCCTCGCCCTGGTTGTGGAAGCGCGTGCCGAGCGCGGTGTAGAGGTCGCCGAGCACCTCGGCACCGTGCTCCTGCTGGGCGGCTATGACGACCCGTACCGGACCCCAGGCCTTCTTCTCCAGCAGCTCGCGGTACTCCTCGGGCAGCTCGTCGATCTTGGGCTCGTTCAGCACGGCGAGGCTCATCAGGTGCCAGCGGACCTCGATGTCCCGGACCTTCTCCACCTCCAGGACCCACCGCGAGGTCATCCAGGCCCAGGGGCACAGGGGGTCGAACCAGAAGTCGACGGGGGTCTTGCCGGAGGTCTGCGAGGACTGCTCGGACATGGTTCTCCTCAGGAGGCGGTGGTGCGCGACGGGTTTACAGGGCAACAACGCGGCAACACCGAGGACCGACCCGGCCATTCCCGTGGCGCATGGCAGGATCGGGCCTGTCCGCATACTGAACACCGCCCCCGAGGGAGTGCCGCCCGTGCCCGGTGAGAATCTGTCCCGCGACGAGGCCCAGGAGCGGGCCGCGCTGCTGTCCGTCGACGGGTACGAGGTGTCGCTCGACCTGCGGTCCGCCGTCGGCGACTCCGGTGACGAGCCGCGCACCTTCCGGTCGGTGACGACGATCCGTTTCCGGTGCGCCGACCCGGGCGCCACCAGCTTCGCCGATCTGATCGCGCCGAGTGTGACGGCCGTCTCCCTCAACGGCAAGGATCTCGACCCGCGCGAGGTCTTCGACGGCTCCCGGATCGTTCTCGACGACCTGGCCGCCGAGAACGAGCTGGTGGTCGACGCCCGGTGCGCCTACTCCCGCACCGGCGAGGGCATGCACCGCTTCGTCGACCCCGAGGACGGCGAGGTCTACCTCTACACCCAGTACGAGCCCGCCGACTCCCGCCGGGTCTTCGCGAACTTCGAGCAGCCCGACCTCAAGGCCCCCTTCCGCTTCGAGGTGCGGGCGCCGGAGGGATGGGTCGTGTGGAGCAACGGCGTCGGTGAGCGGACGGACGGGGTGTGGCGGTTCGCCGAGACCAAGCCGATCTCGACGTACATCACGGCGATCGTCGCGGGCCCGTACCACTACGTCAGGGACACCTACGAGCGGGTCTTCGAGGACGGTACGCGGCTGGAGATCCCGCTCGGCGCGATGTGCCGCAAGGGTCTCGCCCCCTACTTCGACTCCGACGACGTCTTCCTGATCACCAAGCAGGGCCTGGACTTCTTCCACGACCACTTCGACTACCCGTACCCGTTCGGGAAGTACGACCAGGCGTTCGTGCCCGAGTACAACCTCGGCGCGATGGAGAACCCCGGGCTGGTCACCTTCCGCGAGGAGTTCATCTTCCGCGGCAAGGTCACGCAAGCGTCGTACGAGCGGCGGGCCAACGTCATCCTGCACGAGATGGCGCACATGTGGTTCGGCGACCTCGTGACCATGGTGTGGTGGGACGACCTGTGGCTGAAGGAGTCGTTCGCCGACTTCATGGGCTCGTTCTCGATGGTCGAGGCGACCCGCTTCACCAACGGCTGGGTCACCTTCGCCAACAACCGCAAGTCCTGGGCGTACCGCGCCGACCAGCTGCCCTCCACCCACCCGATCACGGCCGACATCCGTGACCTGGAGGACGCCAAGCTCAACTTCGACGGCATCACCTACGCCAAGGGCGCGTCCGTGCTGAAGCAGCTCGTGGCGTACGTGGGGCGCGACGCCTTCCTGGAGGGGGCCCGGCGCTACTTCAAGCGGAACGCGTACGGCAACACGAAGCTGGGTGACCTGCTGTCGGTCCTTGAGGAGACCAGCGGGCGCGACATGGCTTCCTGGTCGCGGGCGTGGCTGCAGACGGCGGGGGTGAACTCCCTCACTCCGCAGGTGCTTCTCGACGCCGAGGGCCGGATCGACGAGCTGGCGGTGGTGCAGGAGGCGGCGGAGTCGCACCCCGAGCTGCGACCGCACCGTGTGGCGATCGGCCTCTACCGGCGTACGGGCGAGGGCGCGGTGGAGCGGTACGCCCGCGCCGAGGTGGATGTCGACGGGCCGCGTACGGTCGTGACCGAGCTGGCCGGGGCCGAGGCGCCCGAGCTGGTGCTCGTCAACGACGACGACCTCACGTACTGCAAGATCCGGTTCGACGCGGCCTCGCTGGACGCGCTGCGGTCCGGGCTCGGGGACGTCTCCGACCCGCTGGCGCGGGCGCTGTGCTGGTCGGCGCTGTGGAACCTGACCCGGGACGCGCTGCTGCCCGCGCGGGACTTCGTCGACCTGGTGCTGCGGTTCGCCGGGCGGGAGTCCGACATCGGGGTGCTGCAGATGCTGCACGCGTGGGCGAACTCGGCGCTCACCCACTACGCGGCGCCGGAGTGGCGGGAGACGGGTGGCCGGCTGCTGGCGGAGGGGGCGCTGCGTGAGCTGCGGGCTGCCGAGGCGGGCAGTCAGCATCAGCTGACGTGGGCCCGTTTCTTCGCGTCGGTGGCGTCGAGCGACGCCGATCTGGCCGTGCTGCGGGGGTTGTTGGACGGGACCGAGAAGGTCGACGGGCTGGATGTCGACCAGGAGCTGCGGTGGGCGTTCCTGGAGCCGCTGGTGACGTACGGGGTCGCCGACGAGGGTGTGCTGGCCGCGGAGCTGGCGCGTGACGACACGGCCTCCGGGAAGCGGCATCAGGTGCGGTGCCTGGCGGCGCGGCCGTCGGCCGCGGTGAAGGCGCAGGCCTGGGCCTCGGTCGTGGAGTCGGACACGCTGTCCAACGCGTTGGTGGAGGCGACGATCACGGGGTTCGCGCGGCCGTCCCAGCGCGAGCTGGTGGCGCCGTACGCCGACAGGTACTTCGAGGTGATCGAGCGGGTGTGGGCCGAGCGGTCCATCCAGATCGGGATGGACGTGGTGCGGGGGCTGTTCCCGTCGCTCCAGGACTCCCAGGGGACGTTGGACGCGACGGACGCGTGGCTGACCTCGCACGCGGGGGCGGCGCCGGCCCTGCGGAGGCTGGTGCTGGAGGCGCGGGACGATCTGGCCCGTGGGTTGCGGGGGCAGGCGTGTGACGGCGCCGCAGGGCGATAAGTGCCGCTGAGCTCTTGTGCGTTGCGCACCCGGCGCTGCCGCTGGGCGGGGGTCGGGTGCGCTCACCGGCGCTTGCCGGGTGCCCGCAGCCAAGCAGGCGGGCCGACCGGCCGGCACAGACGAGCCGGGTTCGGGGTTACTGAATTCGGGTAATCGGAGCCGTAACCTTTTCTGATCCCCATCCGGACCAGCGGGTATCGGCAGTCGAACGCACGTACTTTAGTGTGGTCTTGTCCGGATTTGTCGACGAGTGTGTAACAAGGGTTCATGGACGGCGCCGGAGCGGGAACCTCCGGGACATGACCCACAACACCCCGCTCTCCCCCCGCCCCCTCCGTCGCCACTCGGACGTCACGCGCCGGGTGCTGACGGCCGCGCAGCTGCGCGCGCAGGGTGTCACCACCGCCGAGACCAACGAGCAGTGCCGGCCCGGCGGCCCCTGGCAGCAGATCCTGCCGGGTGTGTTCCTGCTGCACCCCGGCCCGCCCACCTCCGAGGAGCGGCTGCACGCGGTCCTGTCGTACGCGGCCCGCTCCCCGTTCCGCGAGGCGCACGCCGCGGTCGCCGGCGTCCCCGCGCAGCCGCAAGCCGACGAGCCCCGCCCGGCCCCCCGCTACACGGACGCGGTGATCACGGGCCTGGCCGCCCTCACCCTGCACGGGTTCTCGTCCGCTCCCCCGCTCCCCTCCCTCGACACGATCGACGTCCTGGTCCCCCGCATGCGCCGACTGCGGACCGCCGGGTGCGTGCGGATCGTCCGTACCGCCGCCATGCCGACCCCGTCGTACGTGACCGGCCTGCCCGTCGCCCCCGTGCCGCGCGCGCTGGCCGACGCGGTGGCGGAACTCGTGGACGGGGCCGCCGTGCGCCGGCTGCTGACGGAGGCGGTACGCGGCGGCCACACCGAACCGGCGGCGGTCGTACGGGAGTTGACGCAGGCGCGGCTGCTGAGCCGTCCACATGTCGTCGACGCGGTGGAGTCACTGCTCGCCGAGGGGCGGGCGATCGCGGAGGACCACCTGTACCGGATGGTCCGCGAGTACGCCCTGCCCGACCCGGTCTGGAACGTCGACCTCCGCCTCCCCGGCGGCCCCCACCTCGGCGGCCTCGACGCGTACTGGCCGGAGCAGGCCGTCGCGGTCGAGCTCGACACCCGGGCCCCGCGCCAGGAGGACGACGCGCTGTGGTCCGAGTACGCCCGCAAGCGCGAGATGTTGGAGCGGCTCGGCATCACCGTCGTCCACCTCACCCCCAAGAAGCTGCGTGACTCGCTGGAGCAGCAGGCGGCCGTCGTCCGCACCGCCTTGATGGCGTCGTGCGACCGGGATCCGGCGGCTTATGTGGTGGTACTCCCACGGTGACCGGGTAGCCGACCGGGAAGGCCGGCGACCGGCAGGAGGGGAGAGGAGGGGCCGTCGAGCGTTCGGCGGCTCCTCCTCCTACGTTCCCACCGAAGTGCGCTGCCCGCCTGAGGCCCCGCCTCCGTGCGGTGCTGTTCCTACTTCCTACTTCTTATTATTTTATTTCTTACTTCTTACAGAATTCCGCCTCCACGATCGCATCGCTGTCGCCGGTCCAGTCGCTGTTGAAGTTGAAGGCGAGGGAGTGGCTGCCGTCGGACGTGGTGACGGCCTCCGAGGCCGAGCCGTGGATGCCGCCGCCGTGGCCCCAGACGGTGACGCCGCAGCTGAGCTTCCGTTCGATGAGGCCCAGGCCGTAGCCGGCGCCGGGGATCTCGTCGACCTTGATCGTGGTCTTCATCTCGGTGAGCTGCTTCGGCGGGAGGAGCCTGCCCTTGAGCAGTGCCGAGTAGAAGCGGTTGAGGTCGCCTGAGTCGGAGATCATCTCGCCCGCCGAGTAGGCCAGGGACGGGTTCAGCTCCGTGACGTCGTACGTCGGGCCCGTCGTCGTCTCGGCCAGCTTGCCGTATGCGCGGCTGCTCGGCTTCGGGACCTTCGGGTAGGTGCCGGGGACGAGGGTGGCGCGCAGGCCGAGGGGCTCGATGACGCGGGCGCGGACCTCGTCGCCGTACGGGTTGCCCGTGGCCTTCTCGATCACCATGCCGGCCAGGACGTAGTTGGTGTTCGAGTAGTTCCAGTCGGTACCTGGGGCGAAGTCCGGCTTGTGCCTCATGGCGATCGCCACGAGTTGTTCCGGTGACATCGTGTCGTAGCGGTGCTTGAAGAAGCCGTCCTTCAGGAAGTACGTGCGGCCGAACTCCTCGTCGGCCGTGACGCTGAAGATCCCGCTGGTGTGGTTGAGGAGCTGGCGGAGCGTCACCTCGCGTCCGTCGTGGCCCTCGCCGCGCACCAGGCCCGGCAGCCACTTGTCGACCTTGTCGTCCAGGGAGAGCCTGCCCTCCGCCTCCAGCTGGAGCAGGACCGTCGACACGAAGGTCTTCGTGATGCTGCCGACGCGGTAACGGTCGTGGGCGGAGCGCGGCTTGTCCGTCCTGAGGTCGCCGACGCCCGAAGTGGCCTTCCAGACCCCGTGCTTGTCCTTGGCCTGCAGGGCCACGCCGACGACGCCGTCCTTTACCACCGCGTCCATGGCCTCCCGGGTCGGACCGTGGTCGGTTCTGACGGACGCCGGCGAGGCCACCGCCGGCGCGGCGAGCGCCACCGCCGCGGCCATCGCGGTCGCCGCCACCAGAGCCGTGCGCACCGTGCGTGCTGACATGTGATATCCCCCTTCGCACCGACATTCTCGGCGGCTCCGAGAACGTTCGGTCGCGAAGGGGGACACCCCGGTGGGCGGGCGGGTTGAGCAGGTGCACTCCAGTTGAGCGGTTTTCAGCCCTTTCGGAGGACCAGCTCCGTGTTGCGGTCCCCGGCGGTTCCGGTGAGTGTGTCGCGGCGGCCCGGGGCGTTGTAGGAGAGCTCGCGGTAGAGGGCGGCGAGGCCGGTCTGGCTGAGGTCCGCGAAGTCCGTGGCGTGGGGGGCGGCGGATTCGATCAGGGTGGTGAAGAGGGAGATCGTGCCGTCCTTGTTGTCCACCAGCTCGATGACGCGGGCGAGTTGGGGGAAGTCGATGTGCGAGGCGGTCGAGATCTCCCAGAAGGAGCCGCCGTTCGCGGACGAGTGCGGGGTGATCCGGTTGCGGTGGCTGTGGCCGTTCACCCAGGCCAGTACGTTGCGGTGGCGGCCGAGCAGGGACAGCACCTCGTCACCGCCGTGGCGGGCCTCGTTCGGGCGGGCGGGGTCCTTGCGCAGGTTCCGCATCGACTTGCTGGTGTGGTGGCTGAAGAGGACGGCGTACGAACCGTCCTTCGCGGCCTCCTTCAGCGTACGGTCCAGCCACTTGAGCTGGGCCGTGCCGAGCGAGCCCTCGTAGTGGCCGCCGGGGTCGGTGGAGTCGAGGCTGACGCCGATGACGTCGTCGGCGATACGGAAGGCGTAGTACTGGGTGCGGGCGTCGAGGTTGGCCTGCGAGTAGCCGTGGCCGACCGGGCCGGGGCCGGTATGGGCCAGGTCGAGGTGGGCCTTCAGGTACTCCAGCGGGGTGAAGGGGGCCCGGTTCTCGTCCGGGGTGACCGAACGCATCTTCTTCGCCTGGGCCTTGAGTACGGCCTTCCAGTCGGCGCCCCGGGGGTCGCCGCCGCTCTTGACGTTGTCCCAGATGGCCTTGCCGACCTGCTCGTCCAGGGTCATCAGCTTCCTTCCGCCGACCGCGAAGTCGGCGAAGAAGGAGTCGCCGGGGGCGTAGCAGCCGCCGGGGAGGGAGTCGTGGTTGCCGACCGTGGAGTACCAGGGGACGTTCAGGCCGGGGCTGTTGACCTGGCGGATGGCGGCGGCGAGAAAACCGTTCAGGTGCGGGAAGCCGAGCTGCTTGTCGGCGTCGCGGAGGGTCGCATCGGGCTGCCAGTAGAGCTTGAGGCCGCTGTTCTGGACGCCCTCGTAGCGGCGCGGGTCACCGGAGTTGGGGGTGACACGGCCGCCGCTCATCACCTTCAGGAACCAGTCCAGTTCCGTCTTGGAGTTGTTGTCGGTGTTGTCACCGGTCGTCATCACGAAGTGGAGGGGGGAGCCGGTGACGGGGGCTCCCCGCAGCGCGTTCACCCGCTCGACCAGCGAGACCGCACCGGCCACGGACAGGGCCTCCTGCGGGCGCCAGGCGCTGGCGGTCTGGGCACGCAGGTACTCGTAGCGCAGCGGGTGCTGGACGTCCACCACGTGCAGGTCGGTGAACTGCACGAACGAGGCGAGGGTCGTACGTCGGTTCTCACGGCCGGACTTGGGGGTGGCGAGGTCGCCGCGTACGACCCGCTTCCAGGCGGGGCCGTCGCCGAGGCGGCGGTAGCCGGAGGCGCCCCGGGGTGCGGCGACCGAGGCGAGGGTCGTGCCCCGGGTGTACGGCGCGAGCGGGGCGGCCGGGGCCTCTCTGTTCGAGAGGTTGGCCAGGGGGACCTCGGCCGCCTTGTCGGCGGTGGCGGCGGAGTGGGCGTCTGTCTCCGGCCGCAGGGCGAAGCCGGCCCCCGCGGCGAGGCCCACGGCGCCGGTGGCGGCGAGGAAGGCCCTGCGGTCAGGGTTGGTGGCGGCGGCAGCGACTGAGCGTATGCGCGACATGGCGCGGTCTCCCCGAGTGCGAACGCGTCGGAAGTGGTCGCGGGGGCCTCCGGCCGCGGTTCGGCCGGCGGTGGTTCCCGCTCGTACTTGATGCTTGGCAGCCGGGGTGGCCTGGACGTTAACGAGGCGGCAACGGGTGGCGCCGATCACCGTACGTGGATCTTCGCGTACGGTGCGCGTTCACTGGGGGTTCCCGAATGTGAGCGGGCGCGAAGGGAGGCGGTCACTCCTTGTTCACCTGGTGGGGTACGGCACCTATTCGCCGTGGGGGCTTCGGGGCTTCGGGGCTTCGGGGCTTCGGGGCTTCGGTGGGTGCGGGTGGGGCGTGGTCGCTCGCGCGGTTCCCCTCGCCCCCTAGGGGGACACCGGTGGTTTCAAGTGGCCGTTCTGCGGGCGTTCCCGCCACAGGCGCAGGCCGACGTCCACCAGGCCCAACCTCTCCAGGGCCGGGATCTCGTCCAGGGGGTGCCAGGCGGCCATGTCGGTGGAGCCGTTCGTCTCGTGGCGGAGGTCGCCCCCGGTGACGCGGGCCTCGTAGACGATGCGGAGGGCCTGGTGGTCGGCGCGGGTGCCGAGGCGGCGGGGGTAGGTGCGTCGGCCGGTGTCGATGCCGAGGAGGACCGTGGGCTCGACGATGTAGCCGGTCTCCTCGGCGGCCTCCCGGACGGCCGTGGCGTACGGGTCCTCGCCGTGGTCCATGCCGCCGCCGGGCAGGGTCCACTTCTTCTC
Organism: Streptomyces sp. NPDC002787; assembly: GCF_053592095.1. NCBI lineage: Bacteria > Bacillati > Actinomycetota > Actinomycetes > Kitasatosporales > Streptomycetaceae > Streptomyces > Streptomyces sp. NPDC002787. The sequence goes on from NZ_JBSFVC010000019.1 coordinate 122,091, forward strand.
GCCGTCCCGGGAGACCCAGCGGGCCAGCAGCAGGTGGCCGTCGCGTACACAGACGACGTAGGCCGCCACTCTCAACTCCTCGCGCATGCACAGACGTTAGCCAAAATGTCCGCTCATGCACGGTCATCGCACCCATGACGGGTGGCGGGTTTACGCCATGACACAATCCCGCCTCTTTCAACTCTCCCCAAACATGTGTCACTTCGGTAAGGCTGAGCGATCATCCGGGACCACATAACGGACCGGACCGATCCGAACCCGCCGCTCGGATCACCCATGCTCGTTTTGAAATCCTTACCTACAGGGATGCTGATGACCCTCACCCCCCACCCCGGCCCCCGGCCGGGGGCGAGACGCGTGGCGCGCATAGCCGTGGCCGCGGGCCTCGTCGCCGCGCTCTCCGCGGCCGGACCGATACCCATGGCCTTCTCGGCGGACGACCCGGCCGCCACCGTCCCGACGGACGGCGGTGTCAAGTCCGCGCACGACAAGCTCGGTTCGACCGACGCCGACCTCCTCGCCGAGGCCAAGGCCGACGGCGACAAGAACGTCACGATGATGATCGCCACCGCGCCCGGCAAGACCGAACAGGTCGCCGAGCAGCTGGACGCGGTCAAGGGCGGCTCCGTGGGCCGTACCTACGACAAGCTCGGTTACGTCCGCGCCACGGTTCCCACCAAGAGCGCCGACTCGGCCATCTCGGCCGCCACGAAGCTCTCCTCCGTGCACGGCATCGACCTGCGCCAGGAGATCGTCCTCGACGACCCGTCGCCGGCCGCGGACACCGCGAAGGGTGCCAAGTCGCAGCCGACGGTGGCCAAGACGTACCCGGCGCCGGACAAGAACACCCCCGCCGAGAACCCGTACAACCCGTCCTTCGAGACGGGCGCCGTCGACTTCGTGAAGAAGAACCCGAAGGCGGACGGCCGGGGCATCACCATCGGCGTCCTGGACTCCGGTGTCGACCTCGGGCACCCGGCGCTGCAGAAGACCTCCACCGGTGAGCGGAAGATCGTCGACTGGGTGACGTCGACGGACCCGATCGTCGACGGTGACGGCAGCTGGCGTCCGATGACGACCTCGGTCTCCGGCCCGACCTTCACCTTCGGCGGCCGGACCTGGACCGCGCCCTCGGGCTCGTACTCCGTCAACACCTTCCGCGAGTCCGTCACGGCGGCCGGCGACGCGGCCGGCGACGTGAACCGCGACGGCGACACCACCGACGCCTGGGGCGTGCTCTACGACGCGGCGTCCGGCAAGGTCACCGTCGACGTGAACCAGAACTTCGACTTCACCGACGACACCCCGATGAAGCCGTACAAGGACGGCTACCAGATCGGCTACTTCGGCACCGACAACCCGTCGACCGATGTCGCCGAGCGCCAGCCGTTCGTCGTGGAGTACCGCAAGGACGTCCCGATGGACCCCTTCGGGGGCGACTGGGTCGGCAAGAAGGCCGACTTCGTCAACATCGGTCTCATCTCCAGCGAGCACGGCACCCACGTCGCCGGCATCACCGCCGCGAACGGCCTGTTCGGCGGCAAGATGAACGGCGCCGCCCCCGGTGCGAAGCTCGTCTCGTCCCGCGCCTGCGAGTTCGGCCCCGGCTGCACCAACGTGGCGCTCACCGAGGGCATGATCGACCTCGTCGCCAACCGCGGCGTCGACATCGTCAACATGTCCATCGGCGGCCTCCCGGCGCTGAACGACGGCAACAACGCGCGCGCCGAGCTCTACACGCGCCTCATCGACACCTACGGCGTCCAGCTGGTCATCGCCGGCGGCAACGAGGGCCCCGGCGCGAACACGATCGGCGACCCCGGCCTGGCCGACAAGGTCATCTCGGTCGGCGCGGCCATCTCCAAGGAGACCTGGGCGTCCAACTACGGTTCGAAGGTCACCAAGGACTACCAGCTCTTCAACTTCTCCTCGCGCGGCCCGCGTGAGGACGGCGGCTTCACGCCGACCCTGGTGGCGCCCGGCGCCGCGGTCAACACCGCGCAGACCTGGCTGCCGGGCTTCATCGCCCCCGAGGCGGGCTACACGCTCCCGGCCGGCTACCAGATGCTCAACGGCACATCGATGGCCTCCCCGCAGGCCGCCGGCGCCTCCGCGCTGCTGCTCAGCGCCGCGAAGCAGAAGGGCATCGACCTGACGCCCGCGAAGCTGCGCACCGCGCTGACCTCGACCGCCGACCACATCAACGGTGTGCAGGCGTACGCCGAGGGCGCGGGCCTGATCAACATCGTCGACGCGTGGAAGTCGATCAAGGCGGGCGCCACGGCGCACGACTACACGGTCAAGGCCCCCGTCGACACGGCGATCGACTTCGCGCTGAAGACGCCGGGCTTCGGCACCGGCATCTACGACCGCGAGGGCGGCCTCAAGGCCGGGCAGAAGAAGACGTACGACGTCACCATCACCCGTACGTCCGGCGCCGACAAGGCGATCCGCCACGAGCTGCACCTGGAGAACAACCGGGACAACACGTTCCGGATCGTCGGCAGCGACGTGGTCTCCCTGCCGCTGAACAAGCCGGTCACCGTCAAGGTCGCCGCCAAGCCGGAGAACTCCGGTATCAGCAGCGCGATCCTGGAGGTCGACGACCCGAAGACGGTGGGCGTCGACAAGCAGATCCTCAACACGGTGGTCGTCTCCGCGCCGCTGAAGTACACCCACTCGGCGTCCGGCACGGTCCAGCGCAACTCCTTCAAGTCGTACTTCATCACGGTCCCCGAGGGCGCGAAGTCCCTCGAGGTCGCCATCAGCGGGCTGAAGGACAAGAGCCAGACCCGGTTCATCGCCAACCACCCGTACGGCGTCGCGGTCGAGGACACCGGCTCGCCGTACTGCTACAGCAACTACCTCGACGGCAGCGGCTGCAAGCCGGACGTGCGTTCGTACGCCGACCCGCAGCCCGGCGTCTGGGAGATCGAGGTCGAGTCGCGCCGGACCTCGCCGGTGCTCGACAACACCTTCAAGCTGAACTTCGCGGTGTACGGGGCGAGCTTCGACCCGGAGGTCGTGACCGTGCCCGAGGCCAAGGTCGGCACCCCGACCGCCGCCTCCTGGAAGGTGACGAACAGCCTCGCCGCCGTCGACGGCAAGCTGGCGGGCGGGCCGCTCGGCTCGGCCAAGAGCGACCGGCCGACCATCGCCAACGGTGCCACCCAGACCTCCACGGTCGAGGTGCCCGCGGGCGCCGACTCCCTGGACGTCGCCATCGGCAACACGGCGGACACCGGCGCCGACCTGGACCTGTTCGTCTACGACGCCGCGGGCACCCAGGTGGCGTTCGAGGCGGACGGTGACTCCGAGGAGTCCGTCTCCATCCCGAAGCCGGCCGCCGGTACATACACCATCGAGGTCGTCGGCTACGCGATCCCGGCCGGATCGACCGCGTACGACTACCGCGACGTGTTCTTCTCCTCCGCCCTCGGCGAGGTGAAGGTCGCGGACACCGCCGTCAAGCTCGGCACGGGTGCCTCGATGACCGTCTCCGGTGACGTCGTCGCGGCCGCCGAGGCTCCGGCCGGCCGGGAGTTCTTCGGCCAGGTCCAGCTGGTGAACGCGCGCGGCACCGTCGCGGGCGCCGGCAGCGTGCGGATCGAGAAGGTCACGCCGTAGCGCGCCGGTAGTGCGTCAGGGGTGCGTGCGTAGCGCGCCTCTGTGTGAGGGGCGGGTGTCCTCCCGGACACCCGCCCCTTCGGCGTTCAGCGGGTCACTCGCACGACAGGCCCTCCGAGTCCGCCAGCGCCGCCTCGATCCAGGCCCGGTCGCGGGCGATGTCCGCCTCGCCGGTCGTCCACAGGTCCGGCTGGGCACTGTCCTTCGGGATGCCGACGAGGACGTGGTCGCCCTGCTTCAGCCGGGGGTCGACGTCGTGGTCCATGGGGAACACGATCTGCTCGGCGCCCTTGGCGCCCTCGGCGGGCTTGATCCAGCGGTCGACCTCGACCGTGATCCGGTCCTGCCGGGCGCCGGACCCGGGTTCGCCCCCGGCTTCGACCCCGGGTTCCACCGCGGTGACGGTGCCCTCGACGATGAGGCGGGAGCAGGCGAGGTAGCCCTCCGGGCTGAGGGAGGCGGAGTCGCCCCCCTCGTCGCTGTCCTTCTTGCTGCCGTCCCCCTGACTCGCCGACTTCTCCGAGGCACCCGAGTCGGACGCCGTCACGCCCGCCCCGCCGCCGGCCTGTACGACGACCCAGCCCACGCCGAGGACGACCGAGGCGGCCGCGGCTGCGGCGAGGGTGCCGAAGGCGATGCGCAGGGCGCGCCGGGCGCGGGCCGGCCGCGGCGGCAGGGGCCTCACCGGCGCGGCGGGGGCCGGCGCGGGCCCGGACACCGGCCGGGGGTCCGTCTCGGCACCGGCCGCGTCCCCCGGCCGCGCGGCCATGAGTCGCCCCGGCGGGGCCCCGGCCACGGCGTCCTCCCCCGACACCGCCAGCGCCTCACCGATCAGCCCCAACTGCTCCCGCAGCAGCGCGACATCAGCAACGGCCGCGTCCCGCGACTCCATGAACTCGGCATCCCGCAGAGCATCTTCGGGCAACGGCTCATCAAGGAGGACCGCCATCAACGCGTCCATGCCGGCGTAGACGGGACCGTCATGGGCGAGGTCGTCGTGGGCGGGGCCGCCTTGGGCGAGACCATCGGCCGCGGCACCGCCGAGGACTGGGCTATCGGCTGCGGCGTCACCGCGCGCGACATCGCCATGCCCGCCACCCGGGTGCGCATCGCCACGCCGGGCGGCGCCGCGTGCAGCATCGCGCCCGGCAGCTCTGCTTGCCAGGTCACCGTGATCGGCACCTTCACGGTCGCCGTCCCCGCGCCCCCCATCCGCACGCGCATCCCCACGCCCGGCGTCTGCGCGCGCGAGGTCGCCTTCGCGGCCGGCGGCTCCGTGTGCGGCGTCGGTGGGCTCGCCGTTTCCGTGCGCGATGTCGTCGTACTCGGCGTCGCGTCGGCTGTCGTCCCGGGCGGTCACGTCACACCACCTCGTCCTCGTGCAGGCGGGTGCGCAGGGCGCGGACCGCCGAGTGGAGCCTGCTCTTGACCGTGCCCTCGGGGATGCCGAGCTCGTCGGCGATCCCGCGCACCGGCAGGTCGGCGTAGAAGCGCAGGACGAGGACCTGGCGCAGGGCGTCGGGCAGCTCGTCCAGGCCGCGGGCGACGGCGAGCGAGAGCACGCTGGACTCCTCGCCGGAGGGGTGCGCCGCCGGCTGGCGCAGCGAGGCCAGCCGCTCGCCCAGGCGCTCCTGGCGGCGTTTGGCGCGGTGCCAGTCCATCGCCAGGTTGGAGGCGACCACCGCCGCCCACGCGGACACGTCCCGCGGCGCCTCCCGGCCGCTCGCGGCCCGCTCCAGCAGCCGCAGCCGTACCTGCTGTACCCCGTCCAGCAGGTCCGACTGCGGCACACCGCCGAGCGCGAGCACCGCCCGCACCCGCCGCTCCTGGGCCGCGTCCAGTGGGTCGTCCGCCTCCGGGACCCCCTCGACGTGGCGCGCCTTTCTGCGCAGCACAGCCACCCCTCCCCTCCCGCGTTTCCCCTACGACGCCGAGGCGGCCCGAAACGTTCGGAGCCCCGCCCGACTTTCCGGCGCACCGCAGAGGCGTACGTCACACCTTCGCGTGCGCACGGGTGCCGTGGGCAGGGTCGGAGCAGCACAGCTTGCGGTACGGGGCCACCGTAGGGCGAATTTCTCCAGCTCAGCCGGGGTGACGGCCAAAGAAGCGGCTCCGGTGCCGGGGGCGGTCGCGTCCCGTCCCTTGAGCGTTCTGGTCAAAGGATTGGACAGGCGGACCCCGGCTGACCGCATGATGGAAACGCCTCGGCCATGCCGCAGACACAGACAAGCCACGTAAAAGGAGTCGCCGTGAGGGTCGGAATCGTCGGAGCCACCGGTCAGGTCGGCACGGTCATGCGCAGGATCCTCAAGGAGCGCGACTTCCCGACACGCGAGCTGCGCCTGTTCGCCTCCGCCCGCTCGGCCGGTTCGGTCGTCGACGGCGTGACGGTCGAGGACGCCGCGACGGCCGACTACTCCGGCCTCGACATCGTCCTGTTCTCCGCGGGCGGCGCGACCTCCCGGGCCCTGGCCGAGAAGGTGGCGTCCCAGGGCGCGGTCGTGATCGACAACTCCTCCGCCTGGCGCCGCGACCCCGAGGTTCCCCTCGTGGTCTCCGAGGTGAACCCGCACGCGATCACCGACCGCCCCAAGGGCATCATCGCCAACCCGAACTGCACGACGATGGCCGCGATGCCGGTGCTGCGTCCGCTGCACGAGGAGGCGGGCCTGGAGGCGCTGGTCGTCGCCACCTACCAGGCCGTGTCCGGCTCCGGCCTCACGGGCGTCGCGGAGCTGCACGGCCAGGTCCAGAAGGTCGTGGCCGACGCGGACAAGCTGACGCACGACGGCTCGGCGGTCGACTTCCCCGAGCCGGGCGTCTACAAGCGGCCCATCGCCTTCAACGTCATTCCGCTCGCCGGTTCGATCGTCGACGACGGTCTGAACGAGACGGACGAGGAGCAGAAGCTCCGCCACGAGTCCCGCAAGATCCTGGAGATCCCCGAGCTCAAGGTCTCCGGCACCTGTGTCCGCGTCCCGGTCTTCTCCGGCCACTCCCTCCAGGTCAACGCCCGCTTCGCGCGTCCGATCTCCGTGGAGCGCGCGACGGAGCTGCTGGCGGGCGCCCCGGGCGTCGCCCTCTCCGACATCCCGACCCCTCTCCAGGCCGCCGGCCAGGACCCGTCGTACGTGGGCCGCATCCGCGCCGACGAGACGGTGGAGCACGGCCTCGCCCTCTTCGTCTCCAACGACAACCTCCGCAAGGGCGCCGCGCTGAACGCGGTCCAGATCGCGGAGCTGGTGGCGGCGGAGCTGAGCGAGAAGTAGGCGGACGACACACGCGGAAGGGGGCGCCCACCGGAAGCCCTTTCGGGGGCGCCCCCTTTGCCTGCCTCAGAGAGCCAGATGTCGCCGTAGGGCTACGTCGACCTCAGCCATACGCTGGCGCGGGACCGAACCGATCGGGCGCAGCAGCCTCTCCGGAGCGAGAGCGCGAACCTGCTCGCACCGAACCTTGGAATCCTTCGGAAGGCCGCACTCCTGGGCGGGGAGGAGGACCTGGAACGGATAGACGCGAGAGGTGTTCGTCGTCAGCGGAACCAACGTGATCACGCCTCGCCCGGTCCGCGCCACCGCCGCGTTGGCGCCGTCGTTGGAGACGATCACCGCCGGGCGGGCCTTGTTGGCCTCTCTGCCTCGCGCCGGCTCGTAGTCGACCAGGTAGATGTCACCGCGCTTCATCGGACAGCCCGTCCCCCGAGAACTGGTCCCAGAACGCAGCGTCTTCGCTCCCGTCCCACTCGGCGAAGGCCTCCGTGTACTGCTGCTCCAGTTGCGCCTCACGGAGGAGCTCGATGGCCGCGTGTATCACGGCCGACCGAGAATCGGCATCCGTACGCGCGGCGTACTCGTCGACGAAGGTGACGTCCTCCTGCGGCAGACTCACACTAATCTTCATACCCCTGATGCTACCGGGGGTAGGCACACAGTAGCCACGCCAAACCAGGCCCCGCTCATGGAAGGATGGCGCAACCCACACATACCGAGGAGATGACCGCGTGCCTGGCACAAACCTGACCCGCGAAGAGGCTCAGCAGCGGGCGGAGCTGCTCAGCGTTGACTCGTACGAGATCGATCTCGACCTCTCCGGCGCGCAGGAGGGCGGCACCTTTCGGTCCGTGACCACGGTGCGCTTCGACGTCGCGGAGAACGGCGCGGCGTCCTTCATCGACCTGGTGGCCCCGACCGTCCACGAGGTGACCCTCAACGGCGACGCGCTGGACCCGGCGGAGCTCTTCGCGGACTCCCGGATCGCGCTGCCCGGTCTGCTGGAGGGCCGCAACATCCTGCGCGTCGTGGCGGACTGCGCGTACACCAACACCGGTGAGGGCCTGCACCGGTTCGTCGACCCGGTCGACGACCAGGCGTATCTCTACACCCAGTTCGAGGTCCCGGACGCCCGCCGTGTCTTCGCGTCCTTCGAACAGCCGGACCTGAAGGCCACCTTCCAGTTCACCGTGAAGGCCCCGACGGGCTGGACCGTCATCTCCAACTCCCCGACGCCCGAGCCCAAGGACGACGTCTGGGTCTTCGAGCCGACGCCCCGCATCTCCACGTACATCACGGCGCTCATCGTCGGCCCGTACCACAGCGTCCACAGTGTGTACGAGAAGGACGGGCGGAGCGTGCCCCTCGGCATCTACTGCCGTCCCTCCCTCGCCGAGTACCTGGACTCCGACGCGATCTTCGAGGTCACCCGGCAGGGCTTCGACTGGTTCCAGGAGAAGTTCGACTACGCGTACCCGTTCGCGAAGTACGACCAGCTGTTCGTGCCGGAGTTCAACGCGGGCGCGATGGAGAACGCGGGCGCGGTGACCATCCGCGACCAGTACGTGTTCCGCTCGAAGGTGACGGACGCCGCGTACGAGGTCCGGGCCGAGACCATCCTGCACGAGCTGGCGCACATGTGGTTCGGCGACCTCGTGACGATGGAGTGGTGGAACGACCTGTGGCTGAACGAGTCGTTCGCCACGTACACGTCCATCGCCTGCCAGGCGGCCCACCCCGAGTCGCGCTGGCCGCACTCGTGGACGACCTTCGCCAACTCCATGAAGACCTGGGCGTACCGGCAGGACCAGCTGCCGTCCACGCACCCGATCATGGCCGAGATCCGCGACCTGGACGACGTGCTCGTCAACTTCGACGGCATCACGTACGCCAAGGGCGCGTCCGTGCTGAAGCAGCTCGTCGCCTACGTCGGTGAGGACGAGTTCTTCCGGGGCGTGCAGGCGTACTTCAAGGCGCACGCGTACGGCAACACACGCCTGTCCGATCTGCTGGGCGCCCTGGAGGAGACCTCCGGCCGTGATCTGAAGTCCTGGTCGAAGGCGTGGCTGGAGACGGCGGGCATCAACGTCCTCCGCCCCGAGATCGAGACGGACGAGCACGGCGTCATCACGTCCTTCGCGATCCGCCAGGAGGCCCCGGCGCTGCCCACGGGCGCGAAGGGCGAGCCGACGCTCCGCCCACACCGCATCGCGGTCGGCCTGTACGAACTGGACGACGACAGCGGCAAGCTGGTCCGCGACGAGCGCGTCGAGCTGGATGTCGAGGGTGAACTCACCGCCGTGGCCCAGCTGGTGGGCAGGCGCCGCCCGGCGGTCGTCCTCCTCAACGACGACGACCTGTCGTACGCGAAGGTCCGCCTGGACGAGCAGTCGCTGGCCTTCGTCACCGAGCACCTCGGCGACTTCGAGTCCTCCCTCCCCCGCGCCCTGTGCTGGGCGTCGGCCTGGGACATGACGCGGGACGCGGAGCTGGCGACCCGCGACTACCTGTCCCTGGTCCTGTCGGGCATCGGCAAGGAGTCCGACATCGGTGTCGTCCAGTCGCTGCACCGTCAGGTGAAGCTGGCGATCGAGATGTACGCCGACCCGACGGCCCGCGAGGCGCTGCTGACCCGCTGGACGGATGCCACGCTGGCGCACCTGCGCGCGGCGGAGGCCGCCTCCGACCACCAGCTCGCCTGGGCCCGCGCGTTCGCCTCGACCGCCCGCACGCCGGAGCAACTGGACCTCCTTGAGGCCCTGTTGGAGGGCACGCAGACGATCGAGGGGCTGGCCGTCGACACCGAGCTGCGCTGGGCCTTCGTCCAGCGGCTGGCGGCGGTGGGCCGTTACGACGAGGCGGAGATCGCGGGCGAGTACGAGCGGGACAAGACGGCCGCCGGCGAGCGTCACGCCGCCACGGCCCGTGCCGCCCGTCCGATCCCGGAGGCGAAGGCCGAGGCCTGGTCCCAGGTCATCGAGTCCGACAAGCTGCCCAACGCCGTCCAGGAAGCGGTCATCGCCGGCTTCGTCCAGACCGACCAGCGTGACCTCCTCGCCGCGTACACCGACAAGTACTTCGAGGTCGTCAAGTCCATCTGGGAATCCCGCTCCCACGAGATCGCCCAGCAGGTCGCGATCGGCCTCTACCCGGCGATCCAGGTCTCGGCCGAGACACTGCACAAGACGGACGCCTGGCTGGCCTCCGCCGAGCCCAACGCGGCCCTCCGCCGCCTGGTCTCGGAGTCCCGTTCGGGAGTGGAACGCGCCCTGAAGGCCCAGGAGGCGGACGCGGCGGCGGCCACGGAGCGGTAGGCGACAGACGGACGCGGAACGCGGGGCGCTCGGTGACTTCACCGGGCGCCCCGTCGCGTACGCCGTTGCCGTCGCGTTCGGGCGTGTGGACGACGCGGCACACGACCCGGACACCTTCGAGCCACTGGTCGAACGCCACGCGCGGGCCCTGTGTGCTCCGGCATTCGGCCGACGGAGGGGAGCCGAGCGTCTCCTGGACGACCGCATCGGCTGAGCCCCGGCCCTCGCAAGCCGACCCGTGCGGCGAACCGGGGCCGGCCGCCCGGAGCGCCGTCGGCCGCTAGACGGTCGGCGCCCGGTGCCGCGCTCCGCCGCGCGCCGCTCCTCGTGGCGGGCTGGTCGACGACGCCGTACGGGGCTGGAGCTGGCCCAGGATCGTCGCGCCGAAGGCGATGGCCATGCCCAGGAGTTGGAGGGGGGTGAGGGCCTGGCCGAGGGCCGCCCAGCCGACCACGGCCGCCGTCAGGGGGGAGAGGGGGCCGAGGAAGGTGACCTGGGTGGCGGAGAGGCGGCCGATGCCCCGGAACCAGAGCCAGTAGGAGACGGCGGTGTTTCCCAGCATGAGGTAGAGGTAGCCGCCGACCGCCCGGCCGTCCAGGGCGGGGGGCGCGCCCTCGACGAGGAGCGCGAGCGGGGCGATCAGGAGGCCGCCGGCGGTCAGTTGCCAGCCGGTGAGGGCGAGGGGGCCGACGCCGTCCGGGCGGCCCCAGCGCTTGGTGAGAACCGTGCCGGTGGACATGGAGGCGGTGGAGGCGACCGCCGCCAGCAGGCCCACCGCGTCGAGCGCGCCGGCCGCCTTCAGGACGACCAGGCTGACGCCGAGGGCCGCGGCGATCCCGGTGAGCAGCGTGCGTACGGTCGGCCGCTCCCCCAGCAGCACGGTCGCCAGGCCGGCGACGAACAGCGGCCCGACCGAGCCGACCACCGCCGCCATGCCGCCCGGCAGGCGGTACGCGGAGAGGAAGAGGAGCGGGAAGAAGGCGCCGATGTTCAGCGCGCCCAGCACCGCGGCCTTCCCCCACCAGATCCCGCGCGGCAGGGTGCGCGAGATCGCCAGGAGCAGCAGGCCCGCCGGGAGCGCCCGGACCAGTCCCGTGAAGAGGGGACGGTCGGCCGGCAGGAACTCCGTGGTGACGGCGTAGGTGGTGCCCCAGGAGATGGGGGCGAGGGCGGTCAGGGCTATGAGGGGGAGACGGTTCGCGGTGTGCGCGCTGTGCGCGGTCATGGACGCGTCCTTCGCGGCAAGTAGAGGCCTGCGGGCATGCCAGGTAAGTAGCTTGCTTGAAATTAGCTTAGCACTAAGCAACTTTCCGTCAATCTACTTTCTTGCGGCCGACCCAACCGCATCCGATACTCACCTCATGAACGCGCGCCCCGAGCCCGACCGCCCCCTCCGCGACCCCGTCGACGCGATCATCGACCAGTGGGCGGTCACGCGGCCCGACCTCGACACCACCGCGATGGAGGTCTTCGGGCGCGTCTACCGGCTCTCGCGCTCCCTCGGCGACGGGATGGACAAGGCGTACGCGCGGTTCGGGATCTCGCGCGGGGAGTTCGACGTGCTCGCGACCCTGCGCCGGTCCGGCGAGCCGTACACCCTCTCGCCCCGCGAGCTCTCCGCGACCCTCATGCTCACGACCGGTGGCATGACGGGCCGCCTCGACAAACTCGAACGCGCGGGCCTCCTCCGCCGCTCCCCCGACCCGCACGACCGCCGCGCCCTCCAGGTCACCCTCACGGACGAGGGCCTGCGCCTGACCGACGACGCCGTCGTCGCGGGCCTCGCCGTCCAGACCGAGGCGCTCTCCCACCTGGACGAGGAACAGGCCGGCCAACTGGCCGACCTGCTGCGGTTGCTGGTGGTGGGGACGGGGGCGTGAGCGCCGGTGGTGGGGACGTGCGCGTGAACGCCCCGGGAGGAACCCGCTAGGAAGCCGCCCCCAGCCACTCCGTCAGCGCCTCCCCGACCGTCGTGTCGTCCGCGTCCTCCGCCGTCCAGGCCACGTAGCCGTCGGGGCGGACCAGCACGGCCGTACGGCGGTCGCTCGCCCAGGTCTCCACGGCGAGGCGGTCCTCGCGGACCTCGGTGCCGTACGCGGGCGGCGGAACGCTGTTGACGACGGTGGTGAGGGCGGCGCGGGGCGCCCGTGCCAGGGGGACTTGGCCATGGCGAGGCGGACGATGCCGCCGCTGCTGCGGAGCACGGCCCTGCCGACGGGGTGGCGTTCGGCCTCGTAGGTGTCGAGGAGGGCGGGGGCCGCGTGGCCGCGTAGCACGGCGGCGAGCTTCCAGCCGAGGTTCGCCGCGTCCTGCAGACCGGTGTTCATGCCCTGGCCGCCGGCCGGGGTGTGGACGTGGGCGGCGTCGCGGGCGAGGAAGGCCCTGCCCACCCGGTACGCGGGGGCCTGGCGTTCGTCGCTGTGGAAGCGGGACATCCAGCGGGCGTCGCGCATACCGTAGTCGCGGCCGAGCGCGAGCCGGGTGATCTCCCTGACCGCACCTTTGAAAGGTGCCGAGCCCCTGGAAGGTGCGGACTTCCGAGGCGCGCCGGACTTCTGGAACACGTCGAGGGCACCCCCGGGCGCACAGGTGTGCGGAGGGTGCCCTCGATGGAAAGGTGTGCGGAGGGGCGGAGCGAAGGCGGTCAGGCCTTCGCCTTGGCCTTCGGCTGACGGTCGGTCGACCTGTCCAGGACCATCACCAGGCCGGCGATCACCGCGAACAGCGCGAGCGGCGCCACGACGAAGAGACCCAGCGTCTCGATCACGCTGAGGCCCGGGCCCGGGTCGTCGCCGTCGTCGGGCGTCAGCGCGAGCGCGGGGGACGACATGAGCAGCATCATCAGCGTCGTACCGGCAGCCAGGGCGCCGGCGCGCAGGGCGTTCTTCTTGTCCACGGCCTAAAGGTAACGAACCCGCGTGCGCTGGGCTTGACCGGGGGTGCCTAACGGGTGGGGGCCGCGGGTTGTCCAGCGGCTGCGGGTGGGGTGGGGCTGATCGCACAGTTCCCCCGCGCCCCCTTCGGGCCTGCGCCCCGCTTTCATCGGGGCGCAGGCCCGAAGGGGGCGCGGGAACCGCGCGAGCAACCACACACGACCCGCAGCCGCCCGACCCACCGCACCCCCGAGCCGTCAGCCGCCCCGCAGCACATCCACCAGGGCGTGCAGCCGAGGTGACGCCGCCAAGTCCTCCAACGTCACCGGACGCCCCGCCGCGTCGGCGATGGGGAGGCGCCAGTTCGGGTACTGGTCCCACGTGCCGGGGAGGTTCTGCGGTCGACGGTCGCCGACCGTGTCGGGGAGCCAGAGGCCGATCATGCGGGCGGGGGTGCGGAGCAGGAAGCGGTGGAGGGCCTGGATCTGGGCCTCCTCCGAGGTGGTGGAGATGCCCCCGCCTGCGCCGTTCAGCAGGTCCAGCCTGGCCAGGAGGGCCACCCATTCGCCCGCGTCGGCGGCGGCCTCGGCGCGTTCCTCGGCCAGGGAGCGGGTGAGCAGGCCCAGGCGGTGGCGGAGGTCGACATGGTCGCAGGTGAGGCGGGAGGCGGTGGGCGGGAGGTCGTGGGTGGTGGCGGTGGCGAGACAGTTCGCGCGCCAGCGGTCGGGCGGGAGGGGGCGGCCGGTGCCCTCCCAGTCGCGTTCGAACCACAGGACGGAGGTGCCGAGGACGCCGCGCGCGTCGAGGGCCTCGCGGACACCCGGCTCGACCGTGCCGAGGTCCTCACCGATCACCAGGGCGCCCGCCCGTGAGGCCTCCAGGACCAGGATCGCGAGCATCGCGTCGGCGTCGTAACGGACGTACGTGCCCTCGGTCGGCGCCTGGCCCTGCGGGACCCACCACAGGCGGAAGAGGCCCATGACGTGGTCGATGCGGAGGGCGCCCGCGTGGCGCAGGAGGGCGCGCAGGAGGCGGCGGTAGGGGGCGTAGCCGGACTCGGCGAGGCGGTCGGGGCGCCAGGGGGGCAGGCCCCAGTCCTGGCCGCGCGAGTTGAAGGCGTCGGGGGGCGCGCCGACGGACATGCCGGCCGCGAAGTACTCCTGCTGGGCCCAGGCGTCGGCGCCGCCGGGGTGGACGCCGACCGCCAGGTCGTGGACGAGGCCGATCGGCATGCCGGCGTCGCGTGCGGAGCGCTGCGCGGTGCCGAGCTGGGCGTCGGTGAGCCAGGCCAGGCGGGTGTGGAAGTCGACGCGGTCCATCAACTCCCCCCGGGCGCGGGCGGTTTCGGCGGAGCGCGGGTCACGCAGACCCGCCGGCCAGCGCTGCCAGTCGGAGCCGTACGCCTCCGCGAGCGCGCACCAGGTGGCGTGGTCCTCCAGCGCCTCGCCCTCCTCGGCGAGGAAGTCCCAGTACGCGGCCAGCCGCCCGGGGCCGAGCGGTACGGCACGCACCAGCTCCAGGGCCTCGCGCTTGAGGTCCCACACCGCGTCCCGGTCGATCAGCTCGCCCTTGGCCAGGACGGATTCCCGCAGCCGCGCGGCCCGCTCCAGGAGCGCGCCCAGGCGGTCGCGGTCCTCGGCGGAGAGGCCCGAGGAGAGGGCGTACGCGTACTCCTGGACGTCCTCGACGCGCAGGTGGACGGGGTCGGGGTAGCGACGGGAGGAGGGGCGGTACGGGGAGGGGTCGGTGGGGGTGCCGGGGACGGCCGCGTGCAGCGGGTTGACCTGGACGAATCCGGCGCCGAGGGCGCGGCCGGCCCAGGAGGTGAGTTCAGCGAGGTCGCCGAGGTCGCCCATGCCCCAACTGCGGTGCGAGAGGAGGGAGTAGAGCTGGACGAGGAGTCCGTACGTGCGGCCGGGCGGGGCGGGCAGCCGGGCCGGGGCCGCGACGAGGTGGGCGTCGGCGGTGCGGCCGTCGGGGGTGGTGGCGCGCAGGGCGTGCACGCCGGGGGGCAACTTCTCGATGCCGGAGCGGACTTCGCCCTGTTCGGTCTCGATGCGCAGCCGGGTGCCGTCCGGGAGTGCGGCCAGGGCGGCGGGGGGCTCGCCGTCGGCCCAGCAGACCACCGTCGGCGGCAACAGCCGTTCGGTCAGCTGCCGTTCGCGTGCGGCGAGCGCGGCGCTCACGGCCTCCGGGGTGCTCGCGTCGACGTCCAGCGCGGCGAGGGCGGCCACGACCGCACCGACCGATGCCGCGACCGTACGGTCCGGGGAGGGGCTGTAGGAGGTGGCGACCCCGTGCAGCGCGGCGAGCCGGGACAAGGGCGACGCCTCCGGCGACGCTCCGTCGGAGGCGGCCGAGGTGGGAGGCGGCAGACCGGGGTCGGCCGAGGTGGGAGGCGACACGCCCGGATCAGCCGAGCCGAGTGGCGGCACGCCGGAGTCGGCCGAATCGGGTGGGGGAGCCCCGAGGTCCGCCACCCGTGGTGGCGGGTCACCCGAACCGACCGAACCGTGTGGCGGATCCCCCAGGTTCGCCGGCCGTGATGGCATGCCGCCGAAGTCGGCCGGGCGTGCAGAGCCGGTCGGGCGCTTCGGCGGGTCACCGTGATCGGCCGAACCGGGCAGCGGGCCCCCGAGGTTCACCGACCGTTGTGGCGTGCCGGAGTCGGTCGGTCGGGGCGGCGGACCGCCGTGATCGGGCGCGCGGGGCGGCAGCACACCGGAATCGTTCGAACGTGGTGGCGGGTCGCCGGGATCGGCCGGGCGGGACGGCTGATCGCCGGGATCGGCCGGGCGTGGTGGCATCTAGACCCCCGATGCGGCGCCGTGGGACGTGGGTTCGCTGGTGAGGGGGGCCGCGTCGGTGAGGGGCGGCTCGCTGGTGAGGGGGGCGGCGTCGGGGAGCGGAGGCTCGCTGGTGAGGGGGACGTCGGCGCAGGGCCCCTCCGCGCTGAAGACGCAGACATGCGGTTCGTGGAGCTCGAAGGGCTGCGCCTCGCGTTTGGAGCGGACCGGGGTCGGAAGGTGAGCCGGTGCGGCCACGGGGGCCTCCTTGTCGTCGTACGGCGATGGGATGCGGGTCCGGGGTACTCCAGCCCTACCCAGTGGGCGCCGCCGCAGACGTGGGTGGCCGGACATCGTGGTTTTGGTCACTCCCCCGTGGGGATCCGCTCCCCGGTCTCGGCGGCCCTCGCCGCCTCGGCGCCAGGACCCCTCGGCGCCAGGACCCCTCGACACCGGGCCCCCTCGGCCCCCGGGTGCCTACCTCGTCATCGGCGGCCTAGCCGGACCGCTCTCCCGCCTTCCCTCCCTCCTCCAGCTATTCACTCAGTACATATACTCAGTGCATACTGGTGGGCATGAGCACCCGTCACATCCTGTTGGGGCTGCTCGCCGGTGGGCCGAGCCATGGCTACGACCTCAAGCGACGGCACGACGAACGCTTCCCGCAGGCCCGCCCGCTGGCCTACGGGCAGGTCTACACGACCCTGCAGCGGCTGGTCCGCGACGGACTCGCCGAGATCGACGGCACCGAGGCGGACAGCGGTCCGGAGCGGACGATGTACCGCTCGACGGACGAGGGGGCACGCGAACTGGCCAAGTGGGCCGGGGAGATCACGCCGCCCGCGCCGTTCGTGACGAACGAGATCTTCGCCAAGCTCGTCGTCTCGATCCTCACCGGCGGTGACCCGGCCACCTACCTGCGGGCGCAACGTACCGCGCACATGACGCGGATGCGGGAGCTGACGGCCGTGAAGACCGCGCCCGGCGCCGATCTCGCGACCGTGCTCGCGGCGGACTACGCCCTCAACCACCTCGACGCCGACCTCCGCTGGATGAACACCACCGCGGCCCGGCTGACCACCCTGACCGCGGAGGTCGACGCAGCATGAGCGAGAAGAACGCCCACCGGAATCCCAGCCCCGTGCCGCTGCTCGCGGCCCGTGGCCTCGTCAAGGAGCACGGCAGGACGCGGGCGCTGCGCGGCGCCTCGGTGGAGCTGCGCGAGGGCGAGATCCTCGCCGTCACCGGGGCCAGCGGCAGCGGCAAGTCCACGTTGCTGCACTGTCTTGCGGGGATCGTCCGGCCGGACGAGGGCTCGGTGGCGTACGCCGGGCAGCGGCTCGACCAGCTCCCCGAGAAGCGGCTCAGCGAGTTGCGCCGGACGGACTTCGGGGTCGTCTTCCAGTTCGGGCAGCTGATCCCCGAGCTGACGGCCGTCGACAACGTCGCGCTGCCGCTGCTGCTGGCGGGCGCGTCCAGGAAGGAGGCACAGGAGCGAGCCGGTACGTGGCTGGAGCGGTTCGGCGTACGCGGGCAGGAGGAGCAGCGGCCCGGCGAGATGAGCGGCGGCCAGGCGCAGCGGGTGTCGCTGGCGCGGGCGCTGGTGACGGAGCCGAAGGTGGTGTTCGCGGACGAGCCGACCGGCGCGCTGGACTCACTGGCGAGCGAGCAGGTGATGACGGCGCTGACGCACGCGGCCCGGGAGTCCGGTACGGCGGTGCTGCTGATCACGCACGACGCGCAGACCGCGGCGTACGCGGACCGCGAGGTGACGCTGCGGGACGGGGTCGTGGTGTCGGAGGCGGACGCGGAGCTGGAGGTCGCCCGGTGAAGGGGCTGGTGAACGACCTGCGCCTGGCCCTGCTGCTGACGCGGGGTTCGGACCGGCGGGAGCGGTGGCGGGCGGCACTCACGGGGGCGGGGGCGGCGCTCGCGACGGCCTTCGGCCTGGCGGCGGGAGCGCTCGCCACCTTGGCCGGTCACCATCGGTTGGGCGTGGCCGCCGGGCTGCTGGACAACCCCGGTGAACGCTCCGGGGTGATCACCACCCTGCTGCTCCTGCTGGTGCCGGTCCTCGGGTTCCTCGGTCAGTGCGCCCGGGTGGGTGCCGTCCACCGGGACCGGCGGCTGGCCGGGCTGCGGCTGGCCGGCGCCTCGGCGGTCCAGGTGCGGCGGATCGCGGCGCTGGAGACTGGCGTGGCCTGCCTGGCGGGTTCGCTGGTCGCGACCCTCGCCTTCGTGGGGTTCCTGCTGGGCCGGTGGCACAGTCCCGGCCCGGTGACATGGCTCGTGATCGTGCTGGTGGCCCTCGGCGTGCCCGCGTCCGGCGCGCTCGTGAGCGTGCTGGCGCTGCGCCGGGTGACGGCCTCGCCACTGGGCTGGGTACGACGGGTGCGGCCGGGCTCCGGCCGGGGGCCGATGTGGGTGTTCCTGGGTGCGGTGGGAGTACTGGTGCTCGCGGCCCTCCTCGCCGTCGCCGGCACCACCCGGAACATGCCCGACCAGAAGACCGGTCAGGCTCCGCTGTTCCTGTGCGGCGCACTGCTCGCGGTGGGCGCGGGAGCGGTGCTGCTGTCCGGCGTCGTCTCCAAGGTCACCGGCCGGCTGCTCGCCTCGCGCACCGGGAACCCGGCGGTGCTGATCGCCGCCGAGCGGCTGCGCGACGACCCGTGGGCGGCGGCCCGCACCCATGCGGCCATCCTCATGGGGGTCGTGGCCGGCAGCGGGTACGTCGGCGTGCGGCAGGCCCTGCTCGCGCACGTCCGTGGGCCGGCCCATCTGGCAGAGAAGGACGCCTTCTACATCGCCGGGCTCGACTTCACCGCCGCGGCCATCGTCGTCGGCTTCGCCATCACCTTCTTCGGCCTGGCCGTCGGCACCGCCGAGTCCCTCGCCACCCGCCGCCGGGGCCTGGCCGCGCAGGTCGCCGCCGGGGTGCCGTACGAGGTGCTGCGCCGGGCGCTGCTGCTGGAGACGGCCCTGCCCCTGGCGCCGTCGGTAGTGGTCGCCGGCCTCGGCGGCACGGCGATCGCCGTCACGTACGCCACCTTCATGGGCGGTGCCCTGGTCGTCCCCTTCGGCGCACCCCTGGTGCCCCTCGCGGTCTACGGCATCTGCCTGCTCGCGGCGGCGACCTCCCTGCCCCTGCTCCACCGCACGGTCCGGCCGACGGAACTGCGCTACGTGTAGGCCCGAAGGACCCGGCGTCCCAGGGGACACGGGGGTGCTCCTGGGCAGCCGGAGGAGGCGGGAAGAACGGTGGGGGCGCCCGGAAAGATCCGGGCGCCCCCACCGTCGTACACGCCTACCCGCGCGCCCTCGCGCTACTTCGGCACGGCCGAAGGCGCGATCGCCGTGGCCCTCTCCGACTGGGGCGAGGTCGTGTTGGCGTAGACGGACGGGGCCGAGACACCGGCCGTCGGGTCGGCGTCCTCCTCGGCCGCGAGGGCCGGGACTCCGCCGACGATGCGGATGTCGGCGGCGTCGAAGGCCTTCTTGATGCGCCAGCGCAGCTCGCGCTCCACGGTGAGGGCCTTGCCGGGCATGGTCTTGGCGGAGACGCGGACGACCATCGAGTCCAGGAGCACGTCGTCGAGGCCGAGGACCTCGATGGGGCCCCAGAGGAGCTCGTTCCACGGCTCCTCCTTGCTCATCGCCTCGCCGACCTCCAGCAGGGTGCGGCGGACCTTGTCGAGGTCCTCGTCGTGCCGCACGGTGACGTTGACGCCGGCCGTGGCCCAGCCTTGCGAGAGGTTGCCGATGCGCTTGACCTCGCCGTTGCGGACGTACCAGATCTCGCCGTTGTCGCCGCGCAGCTTGGTGACGCGCAGGCCGACCTCGATGACCTCGCCGGAGGCGACGCCCGCGTCGACGGTGTCACCGACGCCGTACTGGTCCTCCAGGATCATGAAGACGCCGGAGAGGAAGTCCGTGACCAGGTTCCGGGCGCCGAAACCGATGGCGACGCCCGCGACACCGGCGGAGGCCAGCAGCGGGGCGAGGTTGATCTCGAAGGTGGCGAGGACCATCAGCGCGGCGGTGCCCAGGATGAGGAAGGACGCCACCGAGCGCAGCACCGAGCCGATGGCCTGGGAGCGCTGGCGGCGGCGCTCGACATTGACCAGCAGCCCGCCGAGGGTGCCGCCCTCGACACCGGGGACGGAGCGGTTCATCCGGTCTATGAGCTTGGTGATCGCCCGACGGACCACCACTCTCAGCACCGCCGCGATCACCACGATCAGCAGGACGCGGAGACCGATGGCCAGCCATGTGGACCAGTTCTCCTCCACCCAGCTGGCGGCGTTGGTCGCGCTCTCCTGGGCGTCCTCCAGCGACGGCACGGCCGGGGTCGTCGACGTCTCCGAGGGGGACGGCGACGGCGTGGCGGCGGCCAGTAGGAGGGTCAGGGAAGAAACGGACGACACGGCGGGTACCTCCAGATGCGATATCTGCCCTCCGGCACGGCGGTCAAGATCCGTCGGGTCACGGAAAGGTCACCGGACGGGCAGGCCCACCACACTAACGGGGCATTGTGTGGAGGTCCCCGCCATGTTCGAGGGAGACAGGGCGCTCACCAGGGAGTGAAGGGCGCACACGGCGGGGGATCAATCAGGGTGTGGTCGAAAACACTCCCAGCCCGTTACGGGGACATGGTGGCGCTTCCACCAGGCATGAGGGGAGACTGACTACGGATCGTCCACGGCGCGAGCCACGCGCCGCCGGCGTACAAGGAGGCATCCGTGCCGCACGTCCTGGTCCTCAACGCGTCGTACGAGCCGCTCGGCGTCGTACCGCTCCGCCGCGCGCTCGTCCTCGTCCTGGAGAACAAGGCCGTCTCCCTGGAAGAATCCGGCGCCTATCTGCACAGCGCGACCGTCACAGTCCCCGCACCCAGCGTGGTCCGGCTCAAGCGATTCGTCCGGGTCCCCTATCGGGGGCCCGTTCCTCTCACCCGTCGCGCGCTGTTCGCCCGCGACGGGGGCCGGTGCATGTACTGCGGTGGCGTCGCAACCAGCGTCGACCACGTCATCCCGCGCAGTCGCGGGGGCAAGCACGTCTGGGACAACGTCGTCGCGTCGTGCCGCCGCTGCAACCACGTCAAGGCCGACCGTCATCTCGTCGAGATCGGCTGGCGACTCCGCCACAAACCCGCTCCACCCTCCGGCCTGGCCTGGCGCATCATCGGCACCGGCCATAGGGACCCGCGCTGGCTGCCCTACCTGCAGCCGTACGGCGCGGACGACGCGTTGGCCCGGATCGACGGCATCTCCGCCTGACGGTCCGGGTTTTTGCATGGCCGGGCGCCCCCGCCGCAGGGGCACCCGGTACGCATCGTGGGGAGGCCTCCGGAGAACTCGCATCCGCTGACCTGCGCCCTCATCACCGTCTTCACAGGTACCCCGCATTCCCCTCGCACACATGATCGCCTAGTGTCACCTCAACAGCGGGCCCTTGTTCTGGAGCGCAACGCCCAGGGGCCCGCTTCGATTGTGGGGACTTATGCGCAAGCTCGCCATAGGCGCCGTGATGTCCGGTGCCCTGGCTCTCACCGGCCTGGCCGCGCCCGCCGCGCTGGCCGACTCGCCGGACCTGGCCTTCGGTGCCGTCACGGTCAACAACGGCAAGCCGATCGTGGTCGGCACCAAGGCCGCCGTGACCGTCCCGGTCACGTACAGCTACACCCGGCCGTCCGGCTTCACGGTCGACTACGTGAACAACTTCCTGGGCGTCGCCCTCTACCGGGGGAAGCTCGCGGACCCCGCCAACATGATCGACGGCTCCCTGAAGAAGCCCACCTGCACCACGACCGCGACGACCGACACCACGGTGACCCAGTCCTGCGCGACGAAGCTCACCGTCGACCCGCGGGAGTACCTCTTCGAGGCCGCGGACGCCACCACGTGGAAGGCGGCCGCCTTCTACAGCGAGACGGCGATCGACTTCGACGACTCCGACGACCACATCAGCTTGCACACGGGCGTCGACCTGTGGGGCAACCTCGGCACCGCCAAGCTCCAGCGGCTCGCCCAGGTCACCGTCAACGCCACGCCGGAGCCGGCCGTCAAGGGCAGGACCCTGACCGTCAAGGGCGCGCTCACCCGCGCCGACTGGAACACCGGCAAGTACGCGGGCTACAAGGGTCAGAAGGTCACCCTCCAGTTCAAGGCCAAGGGCGCCACCGCCTACACGGACGTGAAGACGGTGACCTCGGGCACGGGCGGGGCCCTGTCCACCACCGTGAAGGCGTCGAAGGACGGCTCGTACCGCTTCACGTTCGCCGGTACGTCCACCACCGCGGCGAAGACGTCCGCGGCGGACTACGTCGACGTGAAGTAGCACCACCTCCCGCGTTGCGGGCACCGCCCCCAGGTAACGACTCCGTTGCCCGGGGGCTTTTTCGTGGCCGGATATTGACGTCCACCTGGTCTAGTCCTATCTTCCTGGCATCCGACAGGAAACTTTCCTAACAGTTGGGCAGGTGGCGTCCATGGCAGGAACCCCTCGTGTGCTGCGCGCCATGAACGACCGCGCCGCGCTCGATCTGCTGCTGGAGCACGGGCCGCTCTCCCGGACGCGGCTCGGCAAGCTGACGGGGCTGTCCAAGCCGACCGCCTCGCAGCTCCTGGCCCGGCTCGAAGCCGCCGGGCTCGTGGTCGCCACGGGCACCGGCGCGGACGGGCCCGGCGCCGGCGGATCCACCGAGAGCGGCTCGGGGGCGGGCCGACCCGGCCCCAACGCCCAGCTGTACGCGGTCGACCCGACCGCCGCCTACGCCGCCGGCCTCGACGTCACCCCCGAGCGCGTCCTGGCCGCCGTCGCCGACATCACCGGCCGCACGGTCGGCGAATACGCCGTCCCCACCCCTGGACGACGCCCCGCCGAACCCGTCGTACGGCAGGTCACCACCGCCCTCGACGGGGCGGTCAAGGCCGCCGGGCTCGTCCGCTCCGACGTACGCCGCCTCGTCATCGGCACGCCCGGCGCGTTCGACCCCAACACCGGGCGGCTGCGGTACGCCTCGCACCTGCCCGGCTGGCACTCCCCCGCCCTCCTCGACGAACTCGCCGCCGCGCTGCCCATGCCGGTGGAGTACGAGAACGACGTGAACCTCGCCGCCGTCGCCGAACAGCGGCTGGGCGCGGCCAAGGGCCACGGCGACTTCGTCCTGCTGTGGAACGAGGGCGGTCTCGGCGCGGCGGTCGTCCTGGGCGGCCGGCTGCACCGGGGGTTCACCGGGGGTGCCGGGGAGGTCGGGTTCCTGCCGGTTCCCGGGGTGCCGCTGGTCCGCCATGTCACCAAGGCGAACAGCGGCGGCTTCCAGGAACTCGCCGGTTCGCAGATCATTCCCCGGCTCGCCCGCGAGTTGGGCATCTCTCCGGTGCCGGAGGGGCCGTACGCCGAGGTCGCGGCGGCGCTCGTCGCCCGGGCCGCCGACATCGGCTCCGGTCCCCACCGACAACTTCTGGCCACGTACGCCACCGGCGTCGCGACCGGATTGGCCTCACTCGTGTCCGTACTCGACCCCGAGCTGATCGTTCTCAGTGGCTCGGCGCTGATCTCCGGCGGGGAGCCGCTGCGGCTTCTCGTGGAGACCGAGCTGGGGGAGCTGGCCGCTTCCCGACCGCGGCTGGTTCTCGGTGACGTACTCGAACACCCTGTGCTGCGCGGGGCGTTGGAGAGTGCGCTGGCGACGACCCGCGACGAGGTCTTCAACACGTTGACGCTCCGCTGATTCGGCCGCCGCACAGGCCGTGTGAAAACTGCGGGCCGCCCGTGGCTGGTCGCGCCCACGCGGCGGAGCCGCACATCGATACAGCCCCGCGCCCCTGACTCGACCGGGCGCGCCCCCTTCCTCTCAGATCACCCCTTCCCTCCCTCAGGAGACCCCGCCATGTCCGGAATATCCAAGAACGCGGCGATCGCACTCGCCGCCACCGCCTCCCTCGCCCTCCTCGCCACCGCCTGTACGGGGCAGTCCGGGTCCACCGCCTCCGACGACCCGAACGCCAAGACGACGATCACCTTCTGGCACGGGTGGAGTGCGCCCGGTGAGGTGAAGGCGATCCAGGCGAATGTGGACCGGTTCGAGAAGAAGCACCCGAACATCACGGTGAAGGTCGTCGGGAACATCAACGACGACAAGCTCAACCAGGCGCTGCGGGCGGGCGGTTCGAACGGACCGGACGTCGTGTCGTCGTTCACGACCTCCAACATCGGCAAGTTCTGCTCCTCCGGGGCCTTCCTCGACCTGAAGCCCTTCATCGAGAAGTCGAAGCTCGACCTCGACAAGACCATCCCGAAGCCGATGCTGGACTACACGCAGTTCGAGGGCACCCGGTGTGCGCTGCCGCTGCTGGGTGACGCGTACGGGCTCTACTACAACAAGGACGCGTTCGAGAAGGCGGGCATCAAGTCGCCGCCGAAGACGTGGTCGGAGTTCGCCGAGGTCGCGAAGAAGCTGACCAAGACGGAGGGCGACAGTTACTCGCAGCTCGGGTTCATGCCGAACTACCACGGCTACGAGACGGTCGTGGACCACTACATGTCGCAGTGGGACCACGCGTACTTCGACGCGGACGGCAAGTCGAACATCGCCAAGGACCCGGCGTTCGCGGAGATGTTCACTTACCAGAAGAGCCTGGTGGACTCGCTCGGCGGCTTCGAGAAGCTGGAGAAGTACCGCAACACCTTCGGTGACGAGTGGGGGGCCAAGCACCCGTTCCAGACCGGTCAGGTGGCCATGCAGCTGGACGGCGAGTGGCGGCTCGGAATGGCCGAGGCCGCCGGGACCGACTTCGAGATCGGTACGGCTCCGATGCCCGTGGCCGACGACGAGGTGGACGAGTACGGCAAGGGCTTCCTCTCCGGCACGATCATCGGTATCGCCCCGCAGAGCGAGAAGCAGAACGCGGCCTGGGAGCTGGTGAGGTACCTGACGACCGACACCGAGGCCGTCGTCTCCTTCGCCAACGCCATCCACAACGTGCCGTCCACGTTCGCGGCCCTGAAGTCGCCCGACCTGAAGGTGGACGAGGGCTTCCAGACCTTCCTGGACATCGCCCAGAACCCGCACTCGAACACCCCGCCGGCATCCGTCAACGGCTCGACCTACCAGACGACGCTCCAGGACTTCGGCTACCAGTACGAGTCCGGCAAGGTGACGGACCTGCGGAAGGGCCTGGAGAAGACGGCGAAGCAGATCGACACCGACATCGCGCAGGCGAAGTAGCGGTACGGGAAACGGGATCCGTCCTATGTCCTCGCACTCCCCGCGTGTGTCCCTCGCGTCCACGCACACGCTCCGTTCGAAGCGCCGCCGGTCGGCGCTTCGGACGGCGGCCTTCCTGTCACCCTGGCTGATCGGGTTCGGCGTCTTCTTCGCCTATCCGCTGGTGTCCACCGTGTACTTCTCGCTGATGAAGTACGACGGCTTCGGTACGCCGGTCTTCCGTGGCCTGGGCAACTGGTCCTACGTCTTCAACGACTACCCGATGTTCTGGCCGGCCCTGCGCAACACCCTGTGGCTGGTGCTCGTGATGGTGACCTGCCGGGTGGTGTTCGGGCTCGGTGTCGGTCTGCTGATCACGAAGATCAAGACGGGTACGGGCGTCTTCCGCACCCTCTTCTACCTGCCCTATCTGGCCCCGCCGGTCGCCGCGACGCTGGCCTTCGTCTTCCTCCTCAACCCCGGTACCGGGCCCGTCAACTCGGTCCTCGACGGGCTGGGTCTGCCGACGCCCGGCTGGTTCACCGACCCCGCCTGGTCCAAGCCGGCGCTCACCGCGCTCGCGCTGTGGGGTGTGGGCGACCTGATGGTCATCTTCATGGCCGCGCTGCTCGACGTACCGAAGGAGCAGTACGAGGCGGCCGAGCTGGACGGGGCGTCGGCGTGGCAGCGGTTCCGGTTCGTGACGCTGCCGAGCATCTCGCCGATCGTGATGTTCGCCGTGGTCACGGGGGTGATCCAGACGATGCAGTACTACACGCAGCCGCTGGTGGCCGGGAAGGTCGCCTCCGGCATCATCGGCGGCTCCGGCCAGCAGTTCGAGCCGGGCTATCCGGACAAGTCGACCCTGACCCTGCCCCAGCTCGTCTACAACCTCGGCTTCCAGCGCTTCGACTACGGCTCCGCCTGTGCGGTCGCCCTCGTGCTGTTCGCCCTGTCGATGGTGTTCACCGCGCTGCTGATGCGGCGCCGGGGCGGACTGATCGGAGCGGGTGACTGATGACCCAAGTACTCGACAAGCCCGTACTCGTGGACACGCCGTCGGCGAGTGGACGCACCGCCCGCCGACGCGCGCTCCTGGAGTGGATCGCCGTCCACTCGCTCGGCGTCGCCGCCGCGCTCTTCTTCACCCTGCCCTTCGTGTTCGTCGTCCTGACCTCGCTGATGAGCGACCAGCAGGCGCTCACCCGCGATCTGGTCCCGGACACCTGGCAGTGGAGCAACTACCGGCAGGTCCTGGACACCCCCGGCTTCCTCACCTGGTGGAAGAACACCCTGATCTACGCGGGCCTCGGCACCGTCCTCACCGTCGTGTCGTCGATCCCGGTGGCGTACGCGCTCGCCAAGTTCCGCTTCCGGGGCCGCAATCTGGCGCTGATGCTGGTCATCTCGATGATGATGCTGCCGCCGCAGGTCGTCGTGATCCCGATGTACCTGTTCTGGGCCAAGCAGCTGGACCTGTCCGGCTCGCTGTGGCCGCTGATCATCCCGATGGCGTTCGGGGACGCGTTCTCGATCTTCCTCCTCCGTCAGTTCCTGACGACCATCCCGAACGAGTACCTGGACGCGGCCCGGGTCGACGGCTGCGGCGAACTGCGCACCCTGCTGCGGGTCGTCCTGCCGATGGCGAAGCCGGGCATCGCGGCCGTCGCCCTCTTCCAGTTCTTCTACGCCTGGAACGACTACTTCGGCCCACAGATCTACGCCTCCGAGAACCCCGCGGCCTGGACACTGAGTTACGGCCTGGAGTCCTTCAAGGGCGCGCACCACACCGACTGGAACCTGACCATGGCCGCGACCGTGCTGGTCATGGCCCCCGTGATCCTCGTGTTCTTCTTCGCCCAGAAGGCGTTCGTCGAGGGCGTCACCCTGACCGGAGTAAAGGGTTGATCCACGTATGAAGCTCACTGTGGTCGGCGGAGGCTCGACCTACACACCCGAACTCGTCGACGGGTTCGCCCGGCTCAGGGACACGCTGCCGATCGAGGAGCTGGTGCTCGTCGACCCGGCCGCCGACCGGCTGGAGCTGGTCGGTGGCCTGGCCCGCCGGATCTTCGCCCGTCAGGGGCACCCCGGGCGGATCGTCACCACCGGCGACCTGGACGCGGGCGTCGAGGGCGCCGACGCCGTCCTCCTCCAGCTCCGCATCGGCGGCCAGGCCGCCCGCGAGCAGGACGAGACCTGGCCGCTGGAGTGCGGCTGCGTCGGGCAGGAGACGACCGGCGCGGGCGGCCTGGCGAAGGCGCTGCGCACGGTCCCGGTCGTCCTGGACATCGCCGAACGGATCCGCCGGACCAACCCGGACGCCTGGATCATCGACTTCACCAACCCGGTGGGGATCGTGACCCGGGCCCTGCTGCGGGCCGGCCACAAGGCGGTCGGACTGTGCAACGTGGCCATCGGCCTGCAACGGAAGTTCGCCGCGCATCTGGGCGTGGCCCCGGCCGAGGTGCACCTCGACCACGTGGGCCTCAACCACCTCACCTGGGAGACCAGCGTCCGCCTCGGCGGCCCCTCCGGCGAGGACGTCCTGCCGAAGCTGCTGGCCGCCCACGGCGAGACCATCGCCACCGACCTGCGCCTGCCCCGCCCCGTCCTGGACCGCCTCGGCGTGGTCCCCTCCTACTACCTCCGCTACTACTACGCCCACGACGAGGTCGTACGGGAGCTGCGGACGAAGCCGTCCCGGGCCGCCGAAGTGGCCGCCATGGAACGGCGGTTGCTGGAGATGTACGCCGACCCGGCGCTCGACGAGAAGCCCGCGCTGCTCGCCAGGCGCGGCGGGGCCTTCTACTCGGAGGCGGCCGTCGACCTGGCCGCGTCGCTGCTGGGCGACGGGGGAAGCCCGTACCAGGTGGTGAACACCTTCAACCACGGCACGCTGCCCTTCCTGCCCGACGACGCGGTCATCGAGGTGCAGGCCGCCGTGACCGGGCGGGGCGCGGCACCGCTGCCGGTGCCGACCGTGGACCCGCTGTACGCGGGCCTGATGGCGAACGTGACCGCGTACGAGGACCTGGCCCTCGACGCTGCCCTGCGCGGCGGCCGGGACCGTGTGTTCCGGGCGCTCCTCGCCCATCCCCTGATCGGGCAGTACGAGTACGCCGAGACCCTCACCGACCGGCTGATCGCACACAATCGGGAGCACCTCGCGTGGGCGTGAGCGACGGTGGGCGTGACGGCGGGCGCGCGGGTTCGGACAGAGGCGTGCGCGGGCGTGACGGCGGGTGCGCGGAGCCGGACGCGGGTGTGCGCGGGCGTGACGGCGGGCGCGGGAGCGTGCTCGCCGTCGACGCGGGCAACAGCAAGACCGACGTCGCCGTGATCGCGCCGGACGGGGAGGTGCTGGGCGCGGCGCGCGGCGGCGGGTTCCAGCCGCCGACCGTGGGCGTGACGGCGGCCGTCGACGGCCTCGCGGAGGTCGTGCGGCGGGCCTTCGCCGAGGCCGGGGCCGGGGTCGGGGGCGGGGTCGGCTCGGTCGACCATGTCTCGGCGTGTCTCGCCAACGCCGACTTCCCCGTGGAGGAGGAGCGGCTGGCGGCCGAGTTGCGCACGCGCGCGTGGGGCACGACCGTCGAGGTCCGCAACGACACCTTCGCCATCCTGCGGGCGGGCGTGGCCGAGCCAAGGGGCGTGGCCGTCGTGTGCGGTGCGGGCGTCAACTGCGTCGGCATGCGCCCCGACGGCCGTACCGCCCGTTTCCCGGCGCTCGGACGCATCTCCGGTGACTGGGGCGGCGGTTGGGGCCTCGCCGAGGAGGCGATGTGGCACGCGGCCCGCGCGGAGGACGGCCGGGGCGGCCCCACGGCCCTCGCCGACGCGCTGCCCGCGCACTTCGGCCTGGACTCCATGTACGCGCTGATCGAGGCCCTGCACCTGGAGCACGTCCCGGCCGTCCGCCGCCATGAACTCACCCCGGTCCTCTTCGCCACGGCGACGGCGGGCGACGAGGTGGCCCGCGCGCTGGTGGACCGCATGGCCGAGGAGGTGGTGGCCATGGCGACGGTGGCCCTGACCCGTCTGGACCTGCTCGGGGAGGAGACCCCCGTCCTCCTCGGCGGCGGTGTCCTCGCCGCCCGGCATCCCCTCCTCGACGCCCGGATCCGCGAGTCCCTGGCGGCCGCCGCGCCCAAGGCCGTCCCCCGGGTCGTCACGGCCGCCCCGGTGCTGGGCGCGGCGCTGCTCGGGCTCGACCACGTGGGCGCGCCCGCGGCCGTGCACGCGCGCGTGCGGGCGCATTACGAAGGAGGGTGACCGGCGGCCCGCGCCACCCTCGAATCTCCCCCCGAACGCGTTCGAACCCCCAGGGAACCGAACCCGACCGGAGCGCGTATTCATGGGCAGGGGGTGGTGCGGGAAGCCTTGTGCTGCGCCGGAATTCGACGGGCACCGCACATACGGACACGATCGGGGAACAAGATCGAGTCAAGGCCTGTGCGATGTCAGTCCCGACGGCGATACTTGCGGCCGTGCACCTCTGTCCGTGCGAGCGGACGGAAGTGACGGACGGATGACCAGGGGGAGGTCAGGTGACATACACGCCGAAGGGCAGCGCGGCACCGACGGCACCGCCCGCGAGCCCGGGCCCGGCCGTGCCGCCGCAGGCCGCGCGCGCGTCCCGGCTCCCCATGCCGCCCCCGGCCCCGGACGGCGGCCCGCCCCGCCGGACCGCGTTCGCGGAGGGTCTCGACCAGTTGCGCGCGGCGGCGACGACCGAGCCGGGCCGGCTGCGCATCATCGGCGCCGTCCTCGCCCTCCTGGTCGTCGCGTTCGGCTCCGTCGCCGCCTGGCAGATGACCGACCGCTCGGCCGCCGCCGACGACGTGCTGCACGGCAGCCAGCCCCTCAGCTCGGCCGCGGCGGAGATCTACAGTTCCCTGGCCGCCGCCAACACGGCGGCCTCCAGCGGATTCCTCGCGGGCGGGCAGGAGACCGAGGAGTCGCGCGAGGACTACGAGCGTGAGATGCGGGAGGCCGCGAAGCAGCTGGCCCTCGCCGCGACCGCGTCGGAGTCCGGCTCCGACTCCGAGGAACGCATCGCCAGACTGAACGCCCTGCTGCCCGAGTACAAGGGCCTGGTGGAGCGGGCCCGCTCCAACAACCGGCTGGGCTACCCGCTGGGCGGCGCCTACCTGCGCTACGCGAACGACAAGATGCAGAACATGCTCAAAGAGGCGCGGAGCATCTACGACAACGAGAACGAGCGGCTCCGCGACGACTACGCGGACGCCACGTCGTATCCGTGGGCCGCGCTCGGCCTCGGGGCCCTCGCCATCGGCGGCCTGGTCTGGGCCCAGCGCCGCAACTACCAGCGCACCAACCGGGTGTTGAACCACGGCCTGGTCGCGGCGACGGCCGCCTCCACCGTCGTCCTGCTGTGGCTGGCAGGCGGTCACACCCTCGCCCGCGCGGGCCTGAACGACTCCTACGAACACGGCGTGCGGTCGCTGACCGTCCTCAACGACGCCCGTATCGCCTCCCTCACCGCCCGCGGCAACGAGAACCTGACGCTGATCAGCCGGGGCGCGCAGACCACCACGATCAAGGTCGACGGCGAGGACACGGCCG
The DNA here is from genome assembly GCF_053592095.1 of Streptomyces sp. NPDC002787. Lineage (NCBI taxonomy): Bacteria > Bacillati > Actinomycetota > Actinomycetes > Kitasatosporales > Streptomycetaceae > Streptomyces > Streptomyces sp. NPDC002787. Next base: position 152,754 of record NZ_JBSFVC010000019.1, read on the forward strand.
TGGACGAGTTCGACCACACCTTCACGCTCGAGATGGCCAAGCTCAAGGAGCAGTTGGCCGCCGCCGAGCGACTCGCCGACGACGACAGCGGCAAGAAGCCCGTGGAGGCCGCCGGCGCCGGCATGGAGGAGTGGCTGGAGCGGCACGGCAAGGCCCGCGCCGCCGACGACAAGGGCGACTACCAGTGCGCTCTCGACCAAGTGATCGGCGGCAGGTCGACGACCGACTGCCCGGACGGCGACAAGCCGACCGGCGAGTGCTTCGACGAGGTCGACGAGAACCTGGGCATCGCCAGCACGTACGAGGCGAAAGAGTTCGAGCTGGCGGCCCAGGACGGCCGCGACGCGATGTCCGGGCTCCCGGTGGGCGCCGCGGTCCTGGCCGTGCTGGGCGCGGCGGGCGCGGTGCTGGGCATCGGGCGCAGGCTTTCGGAGTACCGGTGACGGCGGCGGGAGGAGGCACGGTGGAAGGGGGAGCGATGAACGCGGTACGACGCCTGCGGGCCGGCCTGCGGGGCTGGGGCGGCGTGGGCGCGATGGCGGTCCTCTGCGCCCTGACCCTGGTCTTCGCCCTGGTACTGCCGGTGAGCGGGACACGCGGCGACGGCGCCCCGGGCACCGGCGGCCAGGGGGTCGCCCGGGGCACGCAGGCGCGGGCGGACGACTGCAAGGAGAAGGCCGACCCCGAGAAGCGGAGCCTGCGGCCCTCCTCGGACGAGTCCGGCGAGACGATCGAGCGGATCAAGAAGAACGACGTGATCACGGTCGGCGTCGACCAGAACAGCTACCGCTGGGGCTACCGCGACCCGAACAGCACGAAGGACGAGGCCGTGCTGGAGGGCTTCGACATCGACATCGTGCACCGCATCGCCGAGGAGATACTCGGCGACCCGAACAAGGTGCGCTTCAGGGCGATTCCCACCAGCCAGCGCATCCCCGCGCTGCAGAACAAAGAGGTCGACATGGTGGTCCGTACCATGACGATCAGCTGCGACCGCTTGACCGAAGTCGCCTTCTCGCAGCCGTACTTCAGAACCGGTCAGCAGGTTCTGGCCCCCAAGTCCTCGACGATCGAGGGCTATGACAAGACGCTGGCGGGCAAGAAGATCTGTACGGCCGCCACTTCCACCGCCTTGTCCACCCTCGAGGCCGGCAAGACCTCGGGCAAGCTGCCCGCCTCCGCCGACATATCGCTGACGGTCCCCAACCAACTCGACTGCCTGGTAAGGCTCCAGCTCGGCGAGGTCGACGCGGTGGTCACCGACGGGGCGCTCGCCGCGAGCCAGGCGGCGCAGGATCCGACGGTCGGTCTGAAGGGCGAGCCGTTCACCACCGAGTACTACGGCGTGGCGATGAACCTGGAGGCGAAGGATCTGGTACGCCGGGTCAATCAGGTGCTGGTGGACTACCTCAAGGACGGCTGGCAGGACTCGTACGACACCTGGCTCTCCGGGACACTCGGCGAAAACTCGACGCCGTCCCGGCCGCCTTCCCCCCAGCAGTACAGCGACTGACGTAGACGGACCGCATTCAACTGACGGACACCGACAGCAGCGAGAGGTGATCGATGGGCGTGGCGGGATCCACCGGGCCGGTGATGGACCGGGACGAGGTGGACCGTGCGCTCGCGCGGCTCGGCGCGGAGCACGAGGCCATCGAGACCTCGCTGCTCGCCCTGCAGGACCACGCGGGCCGCAGGCTGCTCGAAGGCGCCGAGCTGACCGGCGTCACCAAGGAGCGCTGGACCGCCGCCGAGGCGTCGATCACGCTGCTGTGGGCGTACTTCGACGCGTACTCGGACGCGCTGCGCTCCGCCCGGGAGATCCGTTCGCGGCGCCGCTGGTCCAGCCGTGAGGACCTGGTGGAGCTGACCGAGCTGCTGCGCGGCGAGGCCGTCACGGTCGCCGGCAGCACCACGGCGATGGCGAACGCGCCGACGCTGCAGAGCGCGGGCCGGCTCAGCGAGCAGTTCTCGCTGGTCACCCTCGTGGACCGGATGAACGACCTGTACGCGTCCTCGCTGGACATGGTCGTGGCCGCCGACGCGGTGTGGTCCGCGCTGCCCGCCCGGATCGATTTACTGGCCGCCGAGCTCCAGCGCACCCGCCAGCTCGCGCACTCCGTGGGCGTACGCCCCGGGGAGCACCCGGCCGGCGACGACCTGGAGCGGATCACCCGCACCCTGACCAGGCTCCGCGAGCAGGTCGTCTCCGACCCGCTGGCCTTCTGGGTGCCCGCGCCGGGCAGTTCGGCGCCCGGCGGTGGCCGCCCGGACACCTCGACGTACGACCGCGAGGCGCGCGCCCTGGAGGACGTACGGCGGGAGATCGACGCCGTGCTGACGGTCCGGCAGGACGCGGAGGCACGGCTGGTGAAGCTGCGGGACGTGCTCAGCCGCGCGGACCGCACGCTCGCCGAGGCGCGCAGCGCGCGCGGTGAGGTGCTGGCGAAGATCGCCGCGACCGAGGTGCCCGTGGTGAGCGGCCCGCCGACGGTGCTGCAGGAGCAGTTGGCGATGGCGGCCGAGTACCGCAGACACGCGCAGTGGCACCGGCTGTCCCCACTCCTGGAGTCCCTGGAGCAGAAGGCGGACGACGAACTGCTGCGCGCCCGCGAGTCGTTGACGGCGGTCACCGCGCCGCTGGCGGTCCGCGCGGAGCTGCGCGGCCGGCTCGACGCGTACAAGGCGAAGGTCGCCCGGCACGGCTTCGCGGAGGACTCGCTGCTGGTCGAGCGGTACGACGCGGCGCGCCGCATGCTGTGGAGCGCCCCCTGCGACCTGCGCGTCGCCGAGATGGCGGTGCTGCGCTACCAGCAGGCGGCGGCCGAACTGCTGGGCACCTCGGTGCCCGCCCCGCGCGTGCCGCAGGACCGGAGGGAGGAGGAATCGTGAGTCAGACGGAGGAGAGTCAGGCGGGCGAGCAGGGTCAGCAGCAGTCGTGTCAACGGCCCGGCTGCTCGGGATCGTACGAGGACGTCGGCGGCGGCGAGCTGTACTGCGACACCTGTGGTCTGGCACCGGTCGTCTCGGCGAGCGGCATGGTCGCCTCCCCGCCCACCGGTATCACCGGCGGCGGCAAGGGCTCGCGCGGCTCCGGTTCCAGCAGTTCACGCTCCTCACGGACGTCCGGGCGCTCCTCGCAGTCCCGGCGCTCGGTCTCCGGCCGCCTCTCGCGCGCCCTGTCGGGCAAGTCGACGGGCCGCTCGGTGTCGGTGCGCAGCTCCGGCAAGACCGCCGGCTCCTCGGGCCGGGCCCGGCTCGGTGTCGGTCTCGTCCAGGTCCCGGACGTACCGCGCCCGGACCCGCGCTCGATGGTGCTGGAGACCGCCGAGGTGCCCGAGCGGAAGCGGTTCTGCTCGCGTTCCGACTGCGGTGCGCCGGTCGGGCGGGCGCGCGGTGAACGGCCGGGGCGTACAGAGGGCTTCTGCACCAAGTGCGGCCACCCGTACTCGTTCGTGCCCAAGCTGCACTCCGGCGACATCGTGCGCGGCCAGTACGAGGTCGTGGGCTGTCTCGCGCACGGCGGCCTGGGCTGGATCTACCTGGCCATAGACCGGGCGGTCTCGGACCGCTGGGTCGTGCTGAAGGGCCTTCTCGACACCGGCGACCAGGACGCGATGGCCGCCGCGATCTCCGAGCGCCGCTTCCTCGCCGAGATCGAGCACTCCAACATCGTCCGCATCTACAACTTCGTCGAGCACCTCGACCAGCGCACCGGTTCGCTGGACGGGTACATAGTCATGGAGTACGTCGGCGGCAAGTCGCTGAAGGAGATCGCCAACGGCCGCCGCACGGCGGACGGCCGCCGGGACCCGCTGCCGGTCGAGCAGGCGTGCGCGTACGGCATCGAGGCCCTGGAGGCGCTCGGTCACCTCCACAGCCGCAACCTGCTGTACTGCGACTTCAAGGTCGACAACGCGATCCAGACCGAGGACCAGCTGAAGCTGATCGACATGGGCGCGGTGCGCAGGATGGACGACGACGAGTCGGCCATCTACGGCACGGTCGGCTACCAGGCGCCCGAAGTCGCCGACGTGGGCCCGTCGGTGGCCTCCGACCTGTACACGGTCGCCCGTACGCTCGCGGTCCTCACCTTCGACTTCCAGGGCTACACGAACGTCTTCGTGGACTCCCTGCCCGACCCCGACAACATCGAGGTCTTCCGCCAGTACGAGTCGTTCTACCGCCTGCTGGTGCGTGCCACCGACCCCGACCCGGCCCGCAGGTTCGCCTCCGCACAGGAGATGTCGGAGCAGCTGACCGGTGTGCTGCGGGAAGTCGTCTCGCTGCAGACGGGCCGGGCGCGGCCCGCCCTGTCGACGATCTTCGGGCCCGAACTGCGGGTCACGGACACGGAGTTGTTCGCGGAGCTGGACGGGGATGTGTCCCGGCTGGGGACGCGGGTGGTGCCGTTGGGGAAGGGACTGCGACGGGGCAAGGCGGCCGCGGGGAACGGAGGTTCGCCTTCCGGTACGCCCGTGCCGCTGACCGCCGGCGCGGCCGTGTCCTCCCCCGCGAGGCTCACCAAGGAGCTGGACACCGCCGCCGCGGCCCTCGCGCTGCCCGTCCCGCATGTGGACCCCGGCGACCCGAACGCCGGGTTCCTGGCGGGGCTCCTCGCCTCCGCGCCCGCCGAGCTGATCATGGCCCTGCACGCGGCCCCCAGCGGCTCGCTGGAGCTGCGGCTGCGGGAGCTGCGGGCCCGTCTGGAAATGGGCGAGTTCACCATCGCACTGGCCACCCTGGACGCCCTGGAGCGGGACCACCCGGACGACTGGCGGGTGGTCTGGTACCGGGGCGTGGCCGCGCTCGCCACCGGCGACCACGAGAACGCGGCGCTGTCCTTCGACGCGATCTACGACGCCTTCCCGGGCGAGCCGGCCCCCAAGCTGGCCCTCGGCCTGTGCGCCGAGGTGCTGGGGCAGCTGGACAACGCCGCCGAGTACTACCGGCTGGTGTGGACGACCGACCCCAGCTTCGTCAGCGCCGCGTTCGGGCTCGCCCGGGTGCGGCTGACCGCCGGGGACCGGCAGAACGCCGTCCAGACCCTGGAGTCCGTGCCGGAGGCGTCGATCCACTACACCGCCGCCCGGGTCGCCGCCGTACGGGCGCGGCTCAGACACCGTACGGAGGCGATGGCCGGTTCCGCGACCGCGCCGCGCGGAGCCGCGCCGTCCGAAGCCGCGTCCCCAGGGGCTGTGCCGTCAGGGGCCGCGCCGGACGCGCCGTTCCTGGACGATCTGACCGCCGCCGCCGGGCAGGTCGAGGCGCTCGACGGGTACGGTCTGGACGCGGTGCGCCGCGAGCAGTTGTCCACAGAGGTCCTCGGCTGCGCCCTGGACTGGGTACTCTCCGGTAGCCAGGGTGCCGCGCCCCCGGCCGGCGAGCGGAGGCTGCTCGGCAGCGTGCTGGACGAGCGTGGCCTCCGCTTCGGACTGGAGCGGTCGTACCGCACACTGGCCCGGCTCGCTCAAGGCGGCGAGGAGAGGATCGACCTGGTGGAACGTGCCAACCGTTACCGCCCCCGGACGTGGGTGTAGTTCATGTCGCAGATGCCCCAGCCGACCGCGCTGACGAAGTGCCCGATCTGCGAGTGGCCCCTCGCTTCGGACGACCGCTTCTGCGGTGCGTGCGGCCATGACCTCTCGGCGGTGCCCGCGCCGCCGGAGGACCAGCCGACCATCACCATGAACGGGACGGCGGGCGAGGCGCCCGCCGAGGCCGCGTCCGTGGCCTGGCCGCTCGCCTCCGAGCCCAGTTCCGACACGCCCGCGCCCGTGGTCCGCCCCACCGACATCCAAGGCACCGACTCGGGCGGCGGCGAACTGCCCGGTCCGGGGCGGGGCGTACGGTTCGACCGGGCCCGCGAGCCCGACGAGTACCCGCTGGCCGCGCCCCAGCCGCCGGACCCGCGCACCGCCGACCTGGCCACACCGCCGGCCGGCACGAAGGTGTGCGTGGCCTGCCGCTCGGGCCATGTCGACCGGGACGGCTACTGCGAGAACTGCGGGCACGCCCAGCCACGCGAACGCGACCACATGGAACTGGAGTTGGGCGCGGTCGCCGCGGTCAGCGACCGGGGCCTGCGCCACCACCGCAACGAGGACGCGTTCGCGATCTCCTCGACCGCGCTGCCCGACGGCTCCCCCGCGGTCGTCGCGATCGTCTGCGACGGCGTGTCCTCCGCGACCCGCCCCGACGACGCCTCGCTCGCCGCCGCCCGCTCCGCGGGCGAGACGCTCCTGGACTCGCTGCCGCGCGGCACCCACCCGCAGCAGGCGATGCACGACGCGATCATCGCGGCCTCCAACGCCGTCAACGCCCTCGCCGAGGAGCCGGAGACGGCCCAGGAGCACGCCCCGCACCAGAACGCGCCGGCATGCACCATCGTCGGCTCCGTCGTCACCCCGAGCCTGCTCGTCGTCGGCTGGGTCGGCGACAGTCGCGCCTACTGGGTGCCGGTGGACCGCAGCGCGCCCCCCGCCCGGCTCACCGAGGACGACTCGTGGGCGGCACAGATGGTCGCCGCGGGACTGATGAACGAGGCCGAGGCGTACGCCGACGAACGCGCCCACGCGATCACCGGCTGGCTCGGCGCGGACGCCTACGAACTGGAGCCGCACACCGCTTCCTTCAAACCGGACCGGCCGGGTGTAGTGGTGGTGTGCACCGACGGACTGTGGAACTACGCGGAGGCCGCCGAGGAGATGGCCGAGGCCGTGCCCCTGGACGCGGCCGAGCGACCGCTGCGCTGCGCGCAGGTCCTGGTCGGCCGCGCGCTCGACGGAGGTGGCCACGACAACGTAACAGTGGCGGTCCTGCCGTTCCCGGCCCCTCCTCAGGGGGCAGGATCGGCCTGAGGGTGCGCGCGGGCGGGGTGTCCGCGGGCGCCGCGACGGCCGGACGGGAACGGCCGACGGACCGGAGGGGACCGGTCCGGGTACGGGCACGCACAGTCATCACCCCACGCGCTGTGGGGCCGGTAGGGGGATCTGAGTAGGCATGGCCAATTTCTCGAAGTCGAACGTGCCGCAGTTCTCGGTCGAGGTGTACCAGAACGAGTACCTGCCCGAAGGCGGCCGCGAGGTCAACGCCATCGTGACGGTCAGCGCGACCGGCGGCGGCACCATCGGCAGCGCGGTCGCCGCGCCGCACCTCTACTCGCCCGGCCAGGGCCCGTCCGCCGCCGTGGCGATCATGGTCGACTGCTCGGGGTCGATGGACTACCCGCCGACCAAGATGCGCAACGCCCGGGACGCCACGGCCGCCGCGATCGACACCCTGCGTGACGGCGTCCACTTCGCGGTGATCGACGGCACCCATGTGGCCCGGGAGGTCTACCCCGGCGGCGGCCGGCTCGCGGTCGCCGACTCCGCCACCCGGGACCAGGCCAAGCAGGCGCTGCGCAGGCTCAGCGCGGGCGGCGGCACCGCCATCGGTACCTGGCTGAAGCTCGCCGACCGGCTGCTCGCCTCGGCGGACGTCGCCATACGCCACGGCATCCTGCTCACCGACGGCCGCAACGAGCACGAGTCGCCGCAGGACCTGAAGGCCGCGTTGGACGCCTGTGCCGGAAGGTTCACCTGTGACGCGCGTGGAGTCGGGACCGACTGGGAGGTCAAGGAGGTCACCCAGATCGCCTCCGCGCTGCTCGGCACCGCCGACATCGTCGCCGACCCGGCCGCCCTGTCCGCCGACTTCACACAGATGATGGAGGCGGCCATGGGCAAGGAGGTCGCGGACGTCGCCCTCAGGCTGTGGACCCCGGTCGGCACGCGCATCAAGTTCGTGAAGCAAGTCGCGCCCACGGTCGAGGAGTTGACCGAACGCCGCAGCGAGGCCGGACCGCGCGCCGGGGACTATCCGACCGGCTCGTGGGGAGACGAGTCCCGTGACTACCACGTGTGCGTCGAGGTCCCGGCCGCGTCCCTCGGCCAGGAGATGCTGGCCGCCCGTGTCTCCCTGGTCATCCCGCAGCCCGACGGCACCGCGCAGAACCTCGGAGCCCAGGGTCTGGTGAAGGCCGTGTGGACCGACGACATGGTCGCGTCCACGTCGATCAACCCCCAGGTCGCGCACTACACGGGTCAGGCCGAACTGGCACAAGTCATCCAGCAGGGCCTGGATGCCCGTAAATCCGGCGATTTCGACGGAGCAACAGCCAAGCTGGGGCGGGCCGTTCAGCTCGCGAGTGCGTCGGGGAACGCGGATACTGCGAAACTGCTTGCGAAGGTGGTGGACGTGGTCGACGCGGCGACAGGTACTGTGCGACTGAAGGCAAAGGTCACGGAGGCCGACGAGATGACTCTCGAGACTCGGTCGACAAAGACTGTTCGTGTAAAGAAGTAAACGAAGTACTTGGAAACACCGCTGCACATGAGCCTGGCTCCCCCACCGGGGATCCGGACAGAGCCGGCCACACCGGCCCGTCGCGGCCACAGGACCCGGCCGAGAGGCCGGAAAGGAGAGGGGGAAGCGCCGACATGCCGACCTGCCCGAACGGACACCAGTCGGGTTCCGACGACTGGTGCGAGGTCTGCGGTCACCGTATGGCCGGTGCCGTACCCCCGCCGCCTCCACCGCCGCCCCCCGGCGCCGGTTACGGATACCCGCCGCCCGGCTCGCCTCCGCCGCCTCCGGGCGCGGGGGGTCCTGGGGGCCCCGGCGGCCCCGGGGGTCCTGGTGGACGCCCCCACCTCGCCGCCCAGCCGGAACTCTGCCCGCAGTGCCGCACGCCCCGCGAGGGCGGCGCGCCCTTCTGCGAGGAGTGCCGGTGGAACTTCCTGACCAACACGGCGACCACCTACACGCCTGCCGCGCCGCGCCCCCAGGCGCCCGGGCCCGGCGCGGGTCCGGGAGGCCCCGGCGGCCCCGGCCCCGGTCCTGGCCCTGGTGGGAACCCGGCGCTGCGCTTCCAGCAGCAGCCGCCTCCGCCGTCCTTCGGCGGCGGTGACGCGTACGACTACCAGAGCTCGCGCCCCTCACAGGTGAACCGTCCCGCCGAACCGATCCCGCCGGGACCACCGTTCGGCGGCGAACCGTCGGGGCCTGGTGGCCCCGGTGGCCCCGGTGGCCCCGGCAACCATGGCGGACCTGGTGGGCCCGGTGGGCCCGGTCGTCCGGGTGGGCCTGGCGGCCCCGGTGGGCCGCCCGGGCCGGGGGGTTCCTCCGGCTTCGGTGGCGGGCCTTCGGGTCAGCCCGGGCAGCCTGGTCCGGGTCAGCCCGGTCCGTCCGGTCCGTCCGCGTTCGGTGGAGATCCTTCGCGGCCCGGCCCGTCGGGCTTCGGCGGTGATCCCTCGCGTCCCGGGCCCTCGGGCTTCGGCGGTGACCCTTCCCGTCCCGGACCTTCCGGCTTCGGTGGTGATCCCTCGCGACCGGTTCCGCCGCCGCCCGGGCCTACGCCGGGTGGGCCGGGCGGACCCGGTGGGCCTGGCGGACCCGGCTTTTCCGGTGGGCCTGGCGGACCTGGTGGTCCCGGTCCCGGTGGACGAGGTCCCGGTGGTCCCGGTGGCCCCGGGGGTCATGGTCCCGGTGGTCAGGGTCCCGGTGGGGCGCCCCAGGCGTTCCAGCAGGCGGGGCCGTCGGCACCGCCCGCCTTCCCGCAGGAGACACGGCGACCGCAGCCCGGCGGCCCTGGAGGCCAGGGGGGTCCCGGTGGCCCCGGTGGGGGTCCGTCCTTCGGTGGCGACGACGACTGGGTGATCTCCCCGCCGTCGACGGGTCCCGGCGGAGCCGGTGGTCCCGGTGGTCCCGGTGGACCTGCCGGTCCCGGTGGTCCCGGCGGTGCGGGTGGGCGTCCCGGTGGCTACGGCTATCCGCAGCCCGGTGCCACCCAGGCCCCGCCCGGCCCGTCGTACCCGCAGGCGCCGACGACCTGGAGCGCGACCATCGGCCCGGACCGCGACTACTTCATGGCGATGATGCAGCGCTCGGGCCCCGAGGCCGCGGGCCTGAACCTGCCCGCGTACTCCCCCGAGCAGCAGCACGCCCTCACCGGCAACCAGATCACCATCGGCCGCCGCCGCCACTCCACCGGCGACACCCCCGACATCGATCTCTCGGTGCCACCGGAGGACCCGGGCGTCTCCCACCAGCACGCCGTACTGGTGCAGCAGCCCGACGGCAGCTGGGCGGTCGTCGACCAGAACTCCACCAACGGAACCACGGTCAACGGCTCCGAGGACCCCATCCAGCCCTTCGTCCCGGTCCCCCTCCAGGACGGGGACCGGGTACACGTGGGCGCGTGGACGACGATCACGATCCGCCGGGGCTGACCCACCTGTAGCAGCGGACGTCCAGGGCCGACTGAGCACCTTCAGTCGGCCCTGAGTCGTCTCACGGACCGCGGAAGGAGGCGGCCCGTCACGGAAGAGGCCACGCGTACGGCCCCTCCGGGTCGTCCAGCCAGGCCCAGGCGTGGTCGCCGCGGACCGTGATGCCGTAGCGCTCGCGGGAGGGCATGTCCTCGCGCTGCCACAGGGCGAGCGCCTCGTGCGGGTCCAGGCTGCCCGCCGTGAGGGCCAGCAGGAACCGGAAGAGCTCGTGGTCCCTGGCCCGGTTCGGCAGCCCGCCCAGGTGCGGATGCACCGCCTCCGGCTCACTGCCCCCGCGCAGCGGCACGAAGTACGCGGACGTGTGCAGGAAGCGCCCCTCGGCATGCTCAGCGTCCTCGACCCGCAGCCGTACCAGCCCCGTGGCCAGCGGCGTGAGAATGCGCGCGCCGGGCGTGCACTGGGCGAGCCAGGCGCGCGGGATCGAGTGCAGCGTGCAGGTCGCGATGATGCGGTCGTACGGCGCCCGCTCGGGCACCCCGCGCGCCCCGTCACCGGTGACGACGGTCGGGTGGTACCCGGCGGCGTGCAGATGCCTGCGCGCCGCCTCGGTGATGTCGGCGTCCAGGTCGACGGTCGTGACGAGCTCGTCGCCGAGCCGGTACGCGAGCAGCGCGGCGTTGTAACCGGTCCCGGCACCGATCTCCAGCACCCGGTTGCCGTCCTCCACCTCCAGCTCGGCCAGCATCTTCGCCATCAGGGAGGGCTGGCTGCTGGACGAGATCAGCTCCCCGTCCCGCACCCGCGTGGCGAGTGGCGCGTCCGCGTAGGCACCCCGCACCCAGCGTTCACGTCGCCGGGGGTCGCGTTCCTCACCCCACAGCCGTTCGAAGCCGCCCATGACGCCCACGTAGTAGTACGGGACGAAGAGATGCCGGGGAACGCTCTCGAAGGCCTTCCGCCACTCCGGGTCGGCGTCCCAGGCCCCGCTCGCCTCGATCTCGCGCACCAGCGCCGACCGGGCCTCGGCGGCGAGGCGTTCCAGGTCGTGGTCCACAGCGTGCGTGCCCATACCTCCACTGTGCGGCCCGACGCCTCCGGAGGCGAGCACCACGGCGGGCGGGTCCGGAATCGACCGGTCCCGTGCTCAGGTTCCGGGATGGTCCTAAGCCTTGAGTCCTCCGTCTTCGCGTCTGAGACCATGGGGACGTGAAAGAGATTCGGCGAGGCACGCTTCAGGAGCAGACCTTCTACGAGCAGGTCGGCGGCGAGGAGACCTTCCGGCGCCTCGTGCGCCGTTTCTACGAGGGGGTCGCCGAGGACCCGATCCTGCGGCCCATGTACCCGGAGGAGGACCTGGGCCCGGCCGAGGACCGCCTCACCCTGTTCCTGATCCAGTACTGGGGCGGCCCCACCACATACAGCGAGAACCGTGGCCACCCCCGGCTCCGTATGCGCCACGCCCCGTTCACCGTCGACCGCGCCGCCCACGACGCCTGGCTGAAGCACATGCGCGACGCCGTGGACGAGCTCGACCTCTCCGAGGAACACGAGCACACCCTCTGGAACTACCTCACCTACGCGGCTGCCTCGATGGTGAACGCGCCGGGCTGAGCGGCCGGGGCTGCCCGACGGCCCCCACGACTCGGGCCCGGCCACGACCCGGTCCCGGGCGGCCCAGACGCACGCTCAGCGAACGCTGACGTCCAACGCCCCGAGGCCCGCCCTGCGTACGGCGATCGACCCGTACGGTGTGCGCAGCCTCAGCCACGCACCCGACGAGAACAGTGCCGGCGACGCCTCGTCGGACATGCCGGCCCGCCGCGCGGGACGGAGGAAGCCGAGCGACTGGGCCGCGTGCACGGCCCGCACCGGCAGAGGTGTGTCCCCGACCGCCCGGGACCAGATCTCTCCCCCGATCCGGTCGAGCTCGGCCCGTGTACGCCGCTCGGGCGCCAATTCCTCGGTTCGGGACCGGAACTCACGCACCGCCGCGGAGACCATCGCCCGCAACGCGTCCGGCGCGGGCAGCCCCGCCTCCGGCCGCCAGCCACCGCGCGGCGGTAGCACCCCGGCCCACGGCGGCCCGGTCACCGTGCCCGGGACGACGGCCGTACCCGCCGACTCGTCGATGGACTCCAGGAGTTCACCGGCCGACACGGTCACGTCGAGCGTGAAGCCGAGGCCGTTCTCGTACGGCTTGGCGAGGCGTACGGTCCTGATCGCCAGCACCTCGAAGGACGGTGGCCGGCCGAAGACGGCCAGTGCGGTGCCGGCCGCCTGGAGGCGCACCGCGGCCCCACGGTCGTAGTGGAGCAGCCGGGAGAGGAAGGCCGCGAGATCCGCCGCCTCCCCCTCGTCGGCGAGGTGGAGCACCGTCATGCGGCGACGGCCTCCTCCTGGTCATCCCTGTACTCCTCCAGGAACTCGCGCTCCTCGGAGGTGATGCGGCGGGGCCGCTGCGTCGCGAAGTCGAACGGCACTATCACCGTCGAGGCCCGGACGTAGACCTGGTCGGGGTCCTTGACCTCGTAGGTGATCGTGAACGACGCCGCTCTTATGTCCGTGACCCACAGCTCGATGTCCACCGGCTGGTGGCGGTGGACCAGCTGCCGCTTGTAGTCGATCTCATGGCGCGCCACCACGGACCCCTGCTGGAAGTCCTTGTCCGGGCGGAACAGGAAGTCGATACGGGCTTCCTCCAGGTAGCGGAGGAAGACCACGTTGTTGACGTGGCCGTACGCGTCCATGTCCGCCCAGCGCAGTGGGCAGCGGTAGATGTGCCGCAAGATCGATCAGCCCCGGGTGAGCTTCTTGTAGGTGGCGCGGTGCGGGCGGGCGGCGTCCGCACCGAGGCGCTCGATCTTGTTCTTCTCGTACGACTCGAAGTTGCCCTCGAACCAGAACCACTTGGACTCGCCCTCGTAGGCGAGGATGTGCGTCGCCACACGGTCCAGGAACCAGCGGTCGTGGGAGACGACCACGGCGCAGCCCGGGAACTCCAGGAGCGCGTTCTCCAGCGACGACAGGGTCTCGACGTCGAGGTCGTTGGTCGGCTCGTCGAGGAGCAGCAGGTTGCCGCCCAGCTTGAGGGTGAGCGCCAGGTTGAGGCGGTTGCGCTCACCGCCGGACAGCACTCCGGCCGGCTTCTGCTGGTCGGGGCCCTTGAAGCCGAACGCGGAGACGTAGGCGCGCGAGGGCATCTCGACCTGGCCGACGTTGATGTAGTCCAGCTCGTCCGAGACGACGGCCCACAGCGTCTTCTTGGGGTCGATGTTCTCGCGGCTCTGGTCGACGTAGGAGATCTTGACGGTCTCGCCGACCTTGATCGAACCGGAGTCCGGCTCCTCCAGTCCCTGGATCATCTTGAACAGGGTGGTCTTGCCGGCGCCGTTCGGGCCGATGACGCCCACGATGCCGTTGCGCGGCAGCGTGAAGGAGAGGTCGTCGATCAGGACCTTCTCGCCGAAGGCCTTGCTGAGGTTGTTGACCTCGACAACCACATTGCCCAGACGGGGGCCCGGCGGGATCTGGATCTCCTCGAAGTCCAGCTTCCGCATCTTGTCTGCCTCGGCCGCCATCTCCTCGTAGCGGGCCAGACGCGCCTTGGACTTGGCCTGGCGGCCCTTGGCGTTGGAGCGGACCCACTCCAGCTCTTCCTTGAGCCGCTTGGCGCGCTTGGCGTCCTTCTGGCCCTCGACCTTGAGACGGGTCTGCTTGGTCTCGAGGTACGTGGAGTAGTTGCCCTCGTAGCCGATCGCGCGGCCGCGGTCGAGCTCCAGGATCCAGCCCGCGACGTTGTCGAGGAAGTACCGGTCGTGCGTGACGGCGACAACGGTGCCGGGGTACTTCGCGAGGTGCTGCTCCAGCCACTGCACGGACTCGGCGTCCAGGTGGTTGGTGGGCTCGTCGAGCAGCAGGAGGTCGGGGGCTTCGAGCAGCAGCTTGCAGAGCGCGACGCGGCGGCGCTCACCACCGGACAGGTTGGTGACGGGCCAGTCGCCGGGCGGGCAGCCCAGGGCGTCCATGGCCTGCTCGAGCTGGGTGTCCAGGTCCCACGCGTTGGCGTGGTCAAGGTCCTCCTGGAGCTTGCCCATCTCGTCCATGAGCGCGTCCGAGTAGTCGGTCGCCATGAGCTCCGCGACCTCGTTGAAGCGGTGGAGCTTGCCCATGATCTCGGCGGCGCCGTCCTGCACGTTCTGCAGGACCGTCTTGGACTCGTCCAGCGGCGGCTCCTGCAGGAGCATGCCGACGGTGTAGCCGGGCGAGAGGAACGCGTCACCGTTGGAGGGCTGCTCAAGGCCCGCCATGATCTTGAGGACGGTGGACTTACCGGCACCGTTCGGGCCGACCACACCGATCTTCGCGCCGGGCAGGAAGCTCAGCGTGACGTCGTCAAGGATGACCTTGTCGCCGTGCGCCTTGCGCGTCTTGCGCATCGTGTAGATGTACTCAGCCAAGAGAAACCGTCCGGCAACTTGAGAACTGGCAGTGGGCAGTACCACCCATCTTGCCGCACGGCCAGCCCTCGACGGAAACCGGATGGTGAACCCCCCGGACGAGCGACACGGCCCCGGCGCCTCAGGGGCGTACCGGGGCCGCGCATCACGCACGTGTCACCGCGCGGTCACTCGCTGTTGAGTTGTCAAAGAGCTCTTTCGCCCACGCTTCCGCTACGGGTTCCGCTTGCGGAGGAGGACCATCACCGCGCCGCCGATCACGACCAGGCCGATGGCGATGCCCCCGATCACCGGGGTGGCGCCGGAGCTGCCGGTCTCGGCGAGGTCGGTGCCGGAGTCGGCGGCCGCGTTGCCGCCCACCGTCGCCGGGCTCGGCTCGCTCAGCGTCTGGACCGATTCCCCACCCGCACCGGCCTCGGTCTCCGTCAGGCAGTCGAGCACTCCCCGGAACTGCTTCGCGTATCCGTTCGGCCCCTTGATCGTGAAGTCGAACGCCTGGTCCTCCTGCAGCGGGATCGTCACCGTGCGGGTCTCGCCCGCCTCGATGGTGTACGTGATCCCCATCAGTTCGAAGGTGAAGGCCTTGTCGCCCTGGTTGGCGGCCTTGATGTCCAGGCCACCCTCGGCGCAGTTCTTCTCGGCGGACAGTGCGGGTATCGCGCCCTTCTCGGCCCAGTGCGCGGTCGCCGTCGCGGAGACCGTGGACTCGCTGGAACCCGCGAGGATCTGGGTCTGGCTGCGGGTCTCGGAAGCGAAGGCCCGGCCGACCGGCACGGTGGTCGAGGCCTGCACGGACAGCTCGGCCGAACCGTCCGCCGCGTCCTGCGGCACCTCGAAGTACAGCTCTCCGCCGTCACCGGCCGAGGTCACGGGCTCGCCGTCCGCGTCGACGACCTTCACGCCGTCCGCCGTCGCCTCCGAGGGCGGAGTCACGGTCACGGCGTCCGCGTTGGTGTGCACCGTGACCGGACCGAGCCGCTCGCCCGCGCGCCCGGAGACGGCCGGCGGGTCGAGGGTCAGTGAGGCGGCCGGTTCCGCCAGATTCCGCGCGGCCTTCTCCAGATGGTCCGCGAGCTTCTCGGCCTCCGGGTCCAGGGCCTCCACATCGGCCCCGTCCGAGTACCGCCAGATCGCCACCTGCGTACCGGTCGCCGCGTCCTGCTCGGTGAGGCCCTTGGCACCGGCCTTGCCGGCGAGGGCCGCGAGGTCGTTCACCTGCGGGTAGGAGTTCTGCAGGATCCAGCGGATCTTGCCGGCGTCCTTGTTGGCGCCCAGCGAGGTGCCGCTCCAGGCAGTCTCCTGGTACTTGGCGTCCTTCTGCGTCGGGTTCTGGATGTCGACGCAGTAGGTCTGCAGGGTGCCGCCGCCGTCCACGAACATCTCGAACAGGCCTGCGGGAAGCTGCTGTTCCTCGCCACCCGTACGGAGCACGGCCGTCCCGTACGTCTTGAGGCCGCCTATGGTCGCGGTCGCTCCGCCCGAGCTCTGCGCCGTCTCGTCGGCGGCGGCCGGGCCCGCGGTGACGATCGCACCCGCGACGACGAGTCCGGACGCGAGTGTCGCGGCGGAGAGCCGGGCCGCCCCTCGCCTGCGCGCGGACCACGCGGCGAACGACGCCGAGAACGAAGAAACCACAGAATTTCCCTTCGAGCAGGACCCGTTGACGTGGGGGGTTGTGGTCCCACCAGCAGAATCAGAAGCCCCGTGAGCTATGCCCGGCATCCTAGGGACGCGGCGCACCGCTCTTCCCAGTCGTATCGTCGGACAACCGATCCGAATCGGAATCGTTATCGCTCGCACAGCTCGCGAACAGCACTTATCGACAAATCGATGGGGTGCGCACGCGGACTCTTCACAACGCATGCGCCGATAAGCCACGACTTGATGTCACGTCACCCCGGCGGGCTCCGGCCGGAGTTCGGCTGTGGTGTCGAGCAGGTTCCCGGGCGGTGGTGTCTCCCAGTTGGGCTCCGGCTGAGGCTGGGCCGTCACCGCCGATTCTCCGCGGGACACACGACGGAAGGCCGACGTGCCCCGCGACAGGTCGTGGCCGATCGCGACCGCGTCCACGTCCGCGGACACCCGACTCTGCCCGTCCCGCTGCTCGGTGCGTACCTTCAACCGCCCCTGCACCACGACCGGATCGCCCAGTGCCACCGACGACGCCACGTTCGCGGCGAGGGTGCGCCTCGCCCACACCGTGAAGAAGTTGGTGTGGCCGTCGGTCCACTCGTTCTTCTCCCGGTCCCAGTACCGCGAGGTCACCGCCAGCCGGAACCGGGCCGACGAGCCTGTGGACAACTCCTTGCAGACCGGCTGCGTCGCCACGTTCCCCACCACGCACACCATCGTCTCGTTCATCTCGCGAACGCCTCCTTCGCGCCGACACCGATGCCGGTGCCGGCCTCACACAGGTACGGGCCCCTCCCGTACGGCTGCTGGGTCTGTCGCGACGCTGTGATCGCCGCGTGTTCAGACTGCCGCCGTCGGGCCGAGCCCGCTGAGCCCTGTGTGCTACCCGCCGGTTGTGGACAACTCCGTCACCCGACGGGGTGAACTGTTCCTACGAGAGCCACCCCTCACCCCACCGACGCCACCCCTCACCCCACCGACACCGGCCCTCGTCTCCCCTGGCCCACCGACGCCGTCCTCAACTCACCGGCGCCGCCCCCAACACCCGCCCGTACTGCTCGCGCACCTCCCGGTACCGCAGCAGCTCGGCCGCCACCGGATCCAGCACCCGCGCCCGACCGCACGCGGCGGCCGCCTCCCGCAGTCGCCGTTCCGCCTCGTAGCCGTAACGCCTCGCGGGACCACGTGCCGCCAGCCTGCAGCCCCACTCGACGGCCGGACCACCGACGATGCCGATCACCATCAGCAACACCGGCACCCCGAGGTTCGGCGCCATGAAGCCGATGATCTGCCCCAACAGCCACAGCCCCCCGATGACTTGAAGGATGGTCATAGCCGCCTGCGCCAGCACGGCGGCGGGCCACCAGCCGGGCCTCGGCGGCCGCCCCGTCGGCGCCCCGGCCCGCGCCGTCAGCTCGTCCAGCGCCTCGGGCAGCCCCTGCGCCCCTCGTACGGCCGCCTCGCGCACCGCCTGGGCCCAGGGCGCCGGCAACCCCGTCGCGGCGCGCTCGGACAGGACACGTACCGCGTGCTCGACGCGCTGCCTCGCCGTGGCCTCCTCGTCCACGGGCATCGTCAGAGCGAGCCGCCCGGTCGTGGGTTCGCTGCGGTCCTGGTACCACCGCCACAGCCGTAGCCAGGGCGTACCGCACGCACGGTTGGCGTTGCGCAGCCAGGCGCGCTCGGCCGCCTCGCCCGCCGCGGTGGCGCCGACGGCGTCCGCGAGCCGCGCGGCGAAGTCGTCCCGGGCCCGCTCGCTGAGCCCCGCGCGCCGCTGCGTGGCGTACACCGGCCACAGCCGCGCGGCGGCCGCGTCCAGGTCGGCGCGGACCCGGCGGGCCGGCGCACCGCGCTCGGCCACGAACTGGCTGAGCGCCTCGCGCAGTTCCCCCACCCCGTCCCCGGTGATCGCGGACAGGGCGAGCACGGTGGCGCCCGGTTCGCCGTACTCCCCCAGGGCGATCCCGTCCTCGTCGAGCAGCCGCCGCAGATCGTCGAGGACCTGGTGGGCGGCCTCCCCTGGCAGCCGGTCCACCTGGTTGAGGACGACGAACATGACCTCCGCGTGACCCGCGAGGGGCCGCAGATAGCGCTCATGGAGGATGGCGTCGGCGTACTTCTCCGGGTCGACGACCCAGATGACCGCGTCCACGAGCGCCAGGATCCGGTCGACCTGCTCCCGGTGCTGGACGGCCGCCGAATCGTGGTCGGGCAGATCCACCAGGACGAGGCCGCGCAACTGCGCCTCCGCCTCCGGGCTCTGCAACGGCCGCCGTCGCAGTCGTCCCGGAATGCCCAGCCGGTCGATGAGGCTCGCCGCGCCGTCGCTCCAACTGCACGCGATGGGCGCGGCCGTCGTGGGCCGGCGTACGCCCGTCTCGGAGATCGCCACGCCCGCGAGCGCGTTGAACAGCATCGACTTGCCGCTGCCGGTGGCGCCCGCGATGGCGACGACCGTGTGCTGCCCCGAGAGCCTGCGCCGCGCCGCCGCCTCGTCCAGGACCCGTCCCGCCTCCGCGAGCGTCCCGCTGTCCAGCCGGGTACGGGACAGCCCCACCAGCTCCCGCAACGCGTCGAGCCGCGACCGCAGGGGCCCGTCGTACGCGAGCGGGAGGACCGCCGGCGCTGCCGGGGCCCTGGTCTCCGCGGCCTGGCCCCGCTCGGCGGGACCCGCCTCCGAGGCCCGCCGGGCGATGAGCCCGTCGTCCCACGGGTCGCCGGATTCCGTACGCGCGCGTGTGCTCCCCTCACCGGGCGGGTCGCTGTCGGGACGCTCAGACACGTGGGGGAGGTCGGGCACGCGCGCGTGAAGGCCGTTCTCGAGCCTCTGGCGCGACTCGCGACTCTCACGGCTCTCACGGAATTCGCGGCTCTCACGGACTTCGCGGCTCTCGCGGCTCTCACGGACTTCGCGGCTCTCGCGGCTCTCACGGACTTCGCGGTTTTCACGACTCTCGCGGGCGTCGCGGGCCTCGCGTCTCCCGTGGTCCGGGCGGCTCCCGTGGTCCGGGTGGCTCCCGAAGTCCGGACGGCTCCCGAAGTTCGGACGGCTCTCAAGGCCCGGACAGCTCTGGGCCGTGTCGCGCTCTTGGACGTCGTCGGAGCGCTTGCTCTCGGCGCTCCCCGAGGCGCGTCCCTCCAGGGACCGCCCCGAGCGCCCTTCGACGGGAGCGCCCTCTACAGGGAGGCCGTTCTCGCCGTCGTCACCCTTCCGGTCGCGCCGCGTGAAGGCGTACTCCCTCGTCTCGTCACCCTTTTTCTCGACCTTCCTGCCGGTCATCTCGTCGTCACCCTTCTCGGGGACGCCGTCTCCGGTCTGATCCGTGTGGTCAGTGACGGCGGTCACGGCGGTCACCTCTCCTTCTGCAGTACGGACAGGGCGGCGATGAGTTCGGCCTGTGGTCCGGGGTGTACGTCGAGTGCGTCGAGCGGCGCGAGGCGGCGGTCGCGCTCGGTTTCGAGGGCCCGGTCGAGATACCCGGTGAGCAGCCGCCCACCGCGGTCGCGCAGCCGCAGCGCGCCGTGCGCCCCGATCCGCTCGGCGAGGCTCTCCCCCGCGGACCGGGCCCGTCGGCCGCCGAGCAGGGCCGTGGCGACCAGGGCGGCCACCACCTCGGCGTCCGGCGCGACACTCCGGTCGAGGTCGCGCACCTCTTCCTCGGCGTACTCCTCCAGGACGCGCCGCCAGCGCCGTACGGTCATCCCGATCCGGTGATCGACGCTCTCGCGCGTGGCGTCACGTTCCGTCAGCCCGGCGGCGACGGCGGCCGGCTCACGGCGCCAGGCCTCGGCGATCCGCTCGTCGGCGGCGGTGACGGCGCACAGCAGCAGCGTGCCGAGGCTTTCGACGAGGGCGTCGAGCAGTTCGCCGGCGGTGCAGTCGAGCGGATAGCTGCGCCATCGCTTGAGGGCGTCGCCCGCGAGCACGGCACCCGACTGCAAACGTGCCTTCACGCGCGCGTGCTCACTGTCGTACGCCGTGTCCACGGCCGCGGTGAGCCGGAGGGCGGCGGAGTACTGCCGGGCCGCCGCACTGGCCAGCTCCGGCATCCGGGACTTCAGCGAGTCGAGGAGGCCGTGCGCGGTGTGGGCCATGGCCTGGTGCCGGGCGGCCGGATCCGTCGCCTGCTGGATCAGCCAGGTGCGCAGCGGGGCGACGGCGGTGGCCGGCAGCAGTCCGCCGCCCCAGGCGGACTCGGGCAGTTCGGGGACGGTGAACCGGGGCACGTCGCCGAGGCCGGCCTTGGTGAGCAGCGCCCCGTACTGCCGGGAGACCTCGGAGACCACCTGGTGGGGCACCCGGTCGAGCACGGTGACCAGGGTCGCGCGGTGTTCCTTGGCGGTGCGCAGCAGATGCCACGGCACGGCGTCGGCGTAGCGGGCGGCCGTGGTGACCATCACCCAGATGTCGGCGGCGCAGATGAGTTCGGCGGCGAGGACGCGGTTGTCGGCGACCAGGCAGTCGATGTCGGGCGCGTCGAGGAGGGCGAGACCGGGCGGAAGGCTGTCGGCGGTCTCGATGCGCAGCACGCGTTCGCCGTCCCGGCCGGCGTCGTCGTCCGGCGGGAACGAGTCGTCGTCCGGATCCTGTCCGGGCTCCGGTTGGGGCGCCCACGCGCGCGTGAGGTTGGGCAGGACGCGCATGCCGCTGAACCAGTGATGGTCTTCGGGATGACAGACCAGTACGGGCGTGTGGGTCGTCGGCCGGAGTACCCCGGCCTCGCTGACCTTCCGCCCCACCAGGGAGTTGACGAGGGTGGACTTGCCGGCTCCCGTCGATCCCCCGACAACGGCGAGCAACGGTGCTTCGGGTTGCCGCAACCGGGGCACCAAGTAGTCGTCTAGTTGTGCGAGCAGTTCGTCGCGGTTGGCACGCGCGCGCGGGGCCCCTGCCAGGGGCAGCGGAAAGCGCGCGGCGGCGACACGGTCGCGCAGGGCGGAGAGCGCGTCGAGCAGCTGAGGCCGTACGTCCAAGGTCACCACATGCGAAGAATGCCCAATTTTGTGGACTTTCTGAAGCATATAAGTTCGTCTGCGCGCCGACATGACACAGGGGACGGAGGGGACGAGAGGGGCGCAGGCATAACGAGTGCACAACACCCGGGGCGCGAGGCGCCAAAAGAGGTGCACGATTCGTACCTGCCTGCGATTATCAGGACCGCTTCACCGAACCTCCACATTGAGCCACGGAGGCGAAGCAACAGGGACATGGACTCGGGAGCCCTATCCTTGTCCCCGGCAACGTCACGGATCAGCCCACACCCGGGCACCACGACAGAGGCCACCACACCCGGCCCCCGTAGCTCAGTGGATAGAGCAGGCGCCTTCTAAGCGCTTGGCCGCAGGTTCGAGTCCTGCCGGGGGCGCCTTCCCCACCCTCCTTCGGGAGGGCATTTTTTGCTGGTCAGAGGCCATTTACCGGGCTGGCTGGAGCAGCTTCGCGGGTGCGGGTGGGCCCTCGGGCGGAGTCGGAGGGTGTCCGGCCGGAAACGATCTCACTGGCCGACTTCGACTTCGGGGTCAATCGTCTGGGACCCGGATACCGACAAGGTCTGGACATCCGTCTGAAAGCCTTCCGTTCCGCGATGGCAGGCCTGCCTGCACCCGGGGACCAAGGACAGGTGGCACAGGCACGGCGGCTCATGCGCGCCTTTCCCAGGAGGCATGCTCGGACAGTCGGCTGATTCACGCCTGGCAGGACATCGTCTCCGCGGTCAGGGACAGCCAGCGCTACGAGGACATCAGCACGCGTACCGTCCTGCTACGCGCCCTCCTGGAGCGTTCCGAGCGTCGCTCGGCAGAGGTGATGCGCTCCCTCGCAGGTGTCTTGCTCGACGGCCTGCCCGTTCCGGGACCAGCTGCCCTACGAGGTGACCGGAGCCGAGTCCTTCTACCCCACGGACTCGCTCCCTGACGGGCCACACCTGGTCCTCGCGCGGTGGATCTCGGCATAGGGGCACAGGCAGATGCTCCGGCCGTCTCGCGCCCGCAGGTGCGATCCATGATCTTGGCCGCGCCGTTCCCTGAAGACTTCGGCGGCCGGGAGAAGATGTACGAGGGCTACACCCATGCTGTCGACGGCGTCTGCACTGGCGACTGTCGTTCACGCCGGCCGTCCGTCAAGCCGCCGAGGCCCTGCACAGGAAAAGGGAAATGGTGCAGAGCGAAGGGATGGGCTTCCGCGCGGACGTGCGCAGGGTCGTCTCCACGCTGCCTGACCTCGTGTCGATCTACCCACGCACAGCAAGCAGCGCCTGCGTACTGAGAACACGGCGGGCCGAATAGCAGGAGGCGAGGGGATGCGCACCTGGTACGAGGAGCTCGATGACGGCCCGTCGCGTGCCCTCAACCGCCTGAGATCCGTACGCAGTTCACTCGCCCACGGTGATCCTGTCACACCAGGGGGGCGGCTACCTCGGAAGCACCCCACTGGCTCAACGAGGGCGACCTCGACGTCTCCGTACCCGTCCGCGCCTCCATGGCCCACCTCAACCTCGTCAAGATCCACCCGTGGAAGGACGGGAACGGGCGCATGTCCAGAGCCCTCTCCACCCTCGTGTTCTCCCGCGAGGCAGTGATGCCGCCCGAGTTCTCCTCCATCGAGGAGTGGCTCGGACGGGGGCAGAACACGTACGCCTACTACCAGGTCTTGGAGGATGTAGGCGGTCCGCACTGGAGTCCGGAACGGGACACTCGCCCCTGGATCCGGTTCTGCCTGACCGCCCACCATCGCCAGGCGCAGCAGGCCCAGCGACGCTTCGATGTAATGTCCCGCGCCTGGACCCGTCTGGTCGAAGCCGTCGAAGCAGTCGGCCTGGACGAACGGGTCGTCTACGCCCTGTTGCCCGCCTTCTCGGACGCGAAGGTCCGCCGCACTGTCTACCAGCAGGACGCAGAGCTCAGCGACCAGCAGGGCATCCGCGACATCCGTGAACTCGTCTCCCGCGGCTGGCTCGTCCCCCACGGCAAGGCCCGAGCTCGCTACTACGCCTCTGGCCCCCTCATGGCCCCAGTCAGGGAAGAGATCCATCAGTCCATGGAGCCGTACGCGGCCCCCTACCGACGTACTCAATGATCTTGCGCGTTCCTACGCTGCCACTGCGTCGTACTACGCCGCCGAGGCTTCCAGCGCCCAAAGATCTTGTGCTGCCGCGATACGAGCCTCCAGTTCCGTCAGCGCCTCATCCGCCCCGGCTCACGCGCCGTGATCAGCAATCTCCCGGCAGAGCCGAGGAACCGGACGACCCCCTCGACACCACCGCCGCCGCCTCGGCCACCCCACCGATCCGCAACACCCCGGAAGACCCGCAACAGCCGCCGTCCGGCACGTTCGTGGTGGCGTCCTCGGTGTCCGGGGCGTCGAACAGGCCCGATCCGCCGCAGACACCCGTCTCCGGCAGGGTCAACTCCACTCGCTCGGCGGCCTCGTGGTCACCGGCGAGGGCGGCGGCGATGGAGCGGGTCTGTTCGTAGCCGGTCATGGCAAGGAAGGTGGGGGCGCGGCCGTAGCTCTTCATGCCGACGAGGTGGATTCCCGGTTCGGGGTGGGAGAGTTCGCGTACACCATGGGGATAGACCGTGCCGCAGGAGTGGACGTTGGGGTCGATGAGCGGGGCCAGGGCGAGGGGTGCCTGGAGGCGTTCGTCGAGGCCCAGGCGAAGTTCGGCCAGGAACGACAGGTCGGGCCGGAAACCGGTCAATACGACGACCTCGTCCACCGCTTCGAGTCGGCGCCCGTCCTCAGCGACGAGGACCAGACGGCCACCCTGTCCGGGCCTGGCACTCTTCTCACCCTGCCGGCCCTTCTCACCCCGCCCGCTCCTCCCACCCCCTCCGTCCCACACGCCCACCCCACCCCGCGACCTGCAGACGTCCTCCCCCGCCCCGCCCCCTTCCCGCTCGACCGCCCGCGTCCGGAACCCCGTCACCGCCGAGGCCCGCCCCGCCTCGACCGCCGCCTTGGCGCGTAGCCCCAGTGCCCCGCGCGCCGGGAGCTGGTCGGCCTCTCCTCCGCCGTACGTCGTGGCGCCGATGCCGCGCCGCAACACCCACACCGCATGCGTGCCGGGCGCCTCTCCGGCGAGAGCGGCCAGCGCGGCGAGGGCCGTGAACGCCGAGGCGCCGGAGCCGACGACAGCGGTGCGGCGGCCGGCGTAACGGGCGCGTACGACGGGGTCGTCGAGGTCGGGAACCCGGTAGGAGACGCGGTCGGCGGCCGCCTGCTCCCCCAGGGCGGGCAGGCCGTCCGCGCCCAGCGGCCCGGGAGTGGCCCATGTACCGGAGGCGTCCACGACGGCTCGCGCGGTCACCCGTTCCTCGGTGCCGTCGGCGTACCTGGCATGGACCGTGAAGGGCTGCCGCTCACGCTCGGCGTCCACGACCCGGTCACGCCCGAGGCGCGACACACCGGTCACCCGGGCGCCGTACCGCACCCGCTCGCCCGGCACGTCGGCGAGCGGCTGCAGATACCGCTCCGCCCAGTCACCCCCGGTCGGATACGTGGCGCCGTCCGGGCGGACCCATCCGCTCGGCGCGAGCAGCTTCTCGGCCGCCGGGTCGACGAGCTCGGCCCAGGTCGAGAAGAGACGCACGTGCGCCCACTCCCGTACCGCGGCCCCCGCCCGCGCCCCGGCCTCCAGGACGAGCGGTTCGAGACCGCGCTCCAGCAGGTGAGCGGCGGCGGCCAGGCCGACAGGACCGGCACCGATGACCAGCGTCGGCAAGGTGATGGGGACGGGGCTTGGGACAGGGCTGGTGGTGTCGATCACGGCGACTCCTAAAGATCCATCCACTACATCGACATTCGTCGATACAAACGACCTTGCCTCCCGCATCGACAGCTGTCAATATCGACACATGTCGAATTCAGGCGCCCTGGATCTCCCGGTCCTCAATGCCACGGCCGGTGAGACAGTCGGCGGGACAGCCGGCGGGACCCCCATCCCCTGCTGCCCCCGCTCACCGAGCGCCCCCTGACCTCCGAGGAGGCCGAGCGGACGGCCCGCATGTTCAAGGCGCTCGGCGATCCCGTACGGCTGCGACTGTTCTCCCTCGTCGCGTCGCACGACGGCGGTGAGGCGTGCGTGTGCGACATCTCCGATGTCGGCGTCTCACAGCCGACCGTCTCCCACCACCTGAAGAAGCTCAAGGAAGCCGGCCTGCTGACCTCCGAGCGGCGTGGCACCTGGGTGTACTACCGGGTCGAGCCGTCCGTGGTCGCGGCGATGGGACGACTGCTCGGCGGAGCCGACGGCTGAAGGACGGGAGCGCGAAAGATGACAGCCACCAGCGCCAACCCGACCACGCCGCCGACCAGTTGAGCCCCCACGACCCCGGCGACCGACCCCGGCGCGATCCCCGCGAACGTGTCGGTGAAGGCCCGCCCCACCGTCACCGCCGGGTTCGCGAACGACGTGGACGACGTGAACCAGTACGCCGAACCGATGTACGACGCCACCGCCACCGGCGCGAACCGCAGCCGGTCGGTACGGGCGAGCCCGAAGACCAGCAGCACCAGCCCGGCGGTGGCGACCACCTCGGCCAGCAGCAGATGGCCCGCCGAACGCTCATGCGTGGACCACTTCACCAACGGCTCACCGAACATCGCGTCCGCCAGCACGGCTCCGGCGACCGCCCCGAAGGTCTGGGCGGGGACGTACGCGACCGCCTCCCGGCCCGTCACCCCCGCCCCCTCCCCGCGTCCGCTCCGGCGGCCGGTCCACCACTCGACCAAGGTCACGACGGGGTTGAAGTGCGCCCCGGAAACCGGCCCGAGCAGCACGATGAGCACCCCCAGCGCGAACACGGTGGCGAGGGAATTCGCCAGCAACTGCACCCCGACGTCACGCGTCAACCCGGTGGCCTGAATGCCGGACCCGACCACCACCGCGACCAGAGCCGCCGTACCGACCAACTCGGCGGCCACACGGGCCCCCAACGGCGCACGTCCGGCCCCGGCAACAACCGGGACCTCCTCGGCAACCTCCGATACGGACCCAGCGGCAGCCGAAACGGCCCCCGGAGCAACTGGAACGGCCTCCGCGGCGCCCCCCTCGATGGCGACCAACAGGACTCCTCGATGTCAGCCGGCGGCGCCGGTCACGAACAGGACCGCTTGACGTCGTTGTCGGCAGTGGCGCGGGCGGCCTCCGCCAGATCAGCGAACCCTCCCGCCAGGGAGGCGAGGACCTCCGGCCTGAGCCGGTAGTACGTCCACCGCCCGCACGGCTCCGTCTCCACGATCCCCGCGTCGCGCAGCACCTTCAGATGGTTGGAGAGGTTGGTCTGCTTGGCGCCGGTCTCCTCCACCAGATGCGTCGTGCACAGGGTCTCGTGCGCGAGCAGGGTGACGATGCGCAGGCGGAGCGGATCGGCCAGAACCCGGATCAGATCAGTGTCGACTGACGTCAGCGTGCGCTGATACTCTCACATCGCCCCAGGCACACCGCGCCAGGCGCATCACAAGGCTCATCACCCAAGGCACACCGCGCTAGGCACAACACGCCAGGCACATCACCTCAGGCACATCTCCCCAGGCTGATATGTGAGCCACCCAGTGAAGGAAGCGACGCCTCCCTTGACCTTCCCCCTCGCCTCCGTACTCTTCGTCTGCGTCCACAACGCGGGCCGCTCCCAGATGGCCGCCGGCTTCCTCCGTCACCTCGCGGGCGACCGGATCGAGGTCCGCTCGGCCGGTTCCCTCCCCGCCGACCAGGTCAACCCGGCCGCGGTCGAGGCCATGCAGGAGGTCGGTGTCGACATCGCCGGCGCCCAGCCGAAGGTGCTCACCACCGAGGCCGTCCAGGCCTCCGATTACGTCATCACCATGGGCTGCGGCGACGCCTGCCCGGTCTTCCCCGGCAAGAAGTACCTCGACTGGGCTCTGGAGGACCCGGCCGGCAAGGGCGTCGAGGCGGTACGCCCCATCCGCGACCGGATCAGAACCCGCGTCGAGGCCCTGATCGCGGAGATCGACGCTGGGTAGAGTCCAGTCGGACTCTCGCACCCAGCGCCGCCACCACGCACCCGAGGCCCGACCGGAAGGCATCCGCCATGCGACCGCGACTCCGCTGCGCCGTACTCGACGACTACCAGTCCGCCGCGACCGAGGTCGCCGACTGGTCCCCGGTCGCCGACGACGTCGAAGTCGTGAGCTTCGCCGACCACTTCGCGGACGAGGACGCTCTCGCATCGGCCCTCGCCGAGTACGACATCGTCGTCACTCTGCGCGAACGCGTCCCCTTCCCCGCCGCACTCCTCGCCCGCCTCCCCCGCCTGAAGCTTCTGATCGCCTCCGGCATGCGCAACTCGGTGATCGACTACGCGGCGGCCCAGGCGCACGGCGTGACGGTGTGCGGTACGGCCAGCTCCTCCACCCCGCCGGTCGAGCTGACCTGGGCCCTTCTGCTCGGCCTCGCCCGGGGCCTGGTCACCGAGAACAGCGCCCTGCGCGAGGGCGGCCCCTGGCAGAGCACGGTCGGCGCCGATCTGCACGGCGCCCGGCTGGGGCTGCTCGGCCTCGGCAAGATCGGGAGCCGGGTCGCCCAGGTGGGCCTCGCCTTCGGCATGCATGTGACGGCGTGGAGCCAGAACCTGACGAAGGAGTACGCCGACGAGGTGGGCGTCCAGCTGGCGGCCTCCAAGGAGGAGTTGCTCACGGAGAGCGACTTCGTCTCCGTCCACCTCGCCCTGGGCGACCGCACGCGTGGCCTCCTCGGCGCCCCCGAACTGGCCCTCCTCAAGCCGACCGCCTACCTGATCAACACCTCGCGCGCCGCCATCGTCGACCAGGACGCCCTGCTCACCGCCCTGCACGAGGGCCGCATCGCCGGAGCCGGCGTCGACGTCTTCGACATCGAGCCCCTCCCCGCCTACCACCCGATGCGCACGGCCCCCCGCCTCCTCGCCACCCCGCACCTCGGCTACGTCTCCCGGGCCAACTACGCCACGTACTACGGCCAGGCGATCGAGGACATCCAGGCCTACCTGGCGGGCTCCCCCGTACGGCTGCTCGGCTGAGAATCCCCGGGGACCCGGGACCGATCCCCTGCACCACAGTCGCGCCCGCAGGCACCCAGGAGAACCCGAACTGCCCCCGCAGGTACCCCGGTTCTTCCTTGGTTCCGGCGGGTTTCGGCCTCATGCCATGGGCCGGCGTGCGCCGAGCACATCGCGCAGCGCCGTCGGCGCGACCGCGCACCGCAGTGGACGAACGGCGCGGTCCACCCGCGACGGCGGCCGGGGCTCGTCCTGCCCGCGACGGCGGCCGGGGCTCGTCCTTGCTTCTGCCCGGTACGGTCAGGCCTTCGGCCGGTCTCACCGGCAGATGTCGTGCCTGCTACGCGTACCGATAGACCGAGCTGTGATCCTCCAGTTCCTCCGGGGTCACGTCCCACGGGGGCAGCCTCTCGTGCCGCGCGACGACCCGGCCGTGCTGGGCATCCTTCGGGCCGGGCGGCTTCGCGGGAAGATAGCGGGTGTTCCGGTGCCGCCGCTGCCAGCGGGACCACAGCAGGTCGACGAAGGCGTGGTGCATCCAGAAGACGGGGTCGTTGGCGGAGGCGCCGCTCACCATGTGGCCGCCGACCCACCGGTGGACCCGGTTGTGGTTGCGCCAGGACATGACGCCGCGCCCTGGCCCCCACCCCTCCAGCTTGTTGCGGAACCCTTTCGCGGACGTGGAGTTCCAGGGGGCCGTGTCGTAGACCGGGTCCGCGAGGGCCTCCGCCACGTCCCCGGCCGTGGGCAGAGCGATCGGGTCCCGGGAACGGCCCAGGTCCCGCATGAGGTACTCGACGTCGGTGATCCCCTCCGTGATGGTCCACTGGCCATGGCGGTAGGCGAAGGGGCCGGTCATGACCTGACGGTCCGAACGCCGGCCTGTGCCGCCGAGCAGGTCCTCGGTCCACGGCACGGCCGTCGAGACGCGGTCACGCGTCCAGTCCCAGTACGGCACGGTCACCGACTCGTCCACGCGGCGCAGGGCCTGCTCCAGGTCCAGCACGAACCGGCGGTGCCAGGGCAGGAAAGAGGGCGCCATGTGGGCTGTGCGCAGGCCGTCCTCGCCGTCGGGAAGGAAGTACTGGATGTGCATACGGACGAACTCGTCGTACTCACCGCGGCGTTTGACCTCGATCAGTGCGGTGACGAACCGGCGCCGCTCGTCAAGGGTGAGCGTGCTGACGTCCTTACGCGTGTACACCATGGCGGCGATCCCCCTCGGTTCCCTGGCCGCCGTTCGGCGTACCGCTGTCGTCCGTACGGCTGCCGGTTCCGTCCGACGTGCCCAACCGTGCGGTGGGGCCGAGTTCGTCGACGGCCGCGCGCGCCGCGGCGAGGGGCGTCGGATACGACTGGTAGTGGTCGACCATGGTCATCCAACTGCCGTCGACACGACGCATGAGGTGCAGCGGCCGCCCGTCCACAGTGACGTGCCACACGCCGGAGCCGTCGTCACCCAACCGCCCTGTGTCGTCCGTGATGCCGACGATGCGCCGTCCGCGATACGTCTCGCGGAACCACGCCCCCTCCGGCCCGGTCGCCCTCGATGCCGCCAAGGACGGTGCGAGTGCCATCCCGGCCACTGCCGCGAACAGCCCCCGTAGCACCCGCCTCCGCCCGGTGGACTCCGTGGGCTTCGAAATCCTCGTCCCGAACTTCACACCCAACACGTGAGTCAACAAGAATTCTCCACCCTCTCCAACGAGTCCCGGATTCCTTGCACATCGTCTGAACAAGGGATTTCAGCATCGCGCACGCAGGATCACCCTTTCTGAAATGAGCCCGGCTACGGAAGCCGCACCGAGCAAGGACGGTCCCGGCAACAAAGAGGCCGACACCGCGCGACGCGGAATCGGCCTCTTCGGAGCAACCACCCGGGAAATGCCAGAAGTGCCGGATCAAGACGCGGCGGGCATCACGGCCGGGGACGTTCTCACTTCTGCGGCGACAGAGCGCCCAGCGGGGCGCCGTTACCCAGGGCGGTGGACGTGCGATCCAACGTGCTCAGCAGCGCCTCCTTCTTCTCCTTGGCGTCGAGCGCGTCCCCCTTCAGCGGCTGCACCTCGACGGGGCCCTTGTTGAGCGTGTTCACCGTGCTGTTGAGGCCCTTGTGCACCGCCTCGGTGGCGTTCTGGGCGAACGCGGGCGCGGCGGCACCGGCGATGATCAGGGATCCGGTGACGACAGCAGCAGCCTTCAGAGACTTCATGGCGTTCCTTTCTTCGGCAATGTGGGTAGCCGGGGCGGATTCTGACATCGTGCACAACGAGCGCCGACCGGTCCGGAAACCCGCGTGCGGAAGATTGCCGAGTACTCATATGAGAGCTCTGAAGGATTTGACTCTCAAAGTCGGGACGGGCGACGGAACGGAAAGGAACAGCGCCGCGCCGGCGCGGTTCGACCAGGGTGCTCCGCCCCGCGCCACCGCCGCCCGCCGGCTTGCGGAGTCGGGTGGCGATACGCCGGGCGGACCGTCCACGCATGGGGGACCTGCCTTCAAGTGGCACGTACCTTCCGGCGGGATGCCCGACGTCGCGCCACAACACGGTGTCCTCCCCAGGGATACCACCGAGGAAGATGACCCAGAAGTCCCCCACTTCACCAATCCGACACACTTGAACCGTTTAGCCGGTTTATGCCCGATAGCGGCTAGAGTTTGCGCACGTCTTGACGCGTTCCTACAGCACGCACATCCCTTCTCGCTCCCCCGACACCTCCGCCTTCCCGAAGGGGCAACGCCGGTCATGCGCAATTCCCTAGCCCTCCTGCTGCGCCGTACAACGGTGGGCGCACTCGCCCTCGCCGGGATGTGGGCTCCCACCGGCGCCCTGGCGGTCGCGCCTGTCACACCGTCGTCGCAGGAGGCCGGCCGTCTCCCCTTCGCCCAGCGATACCAGGCCCTCCAGCACGGCGGGATCGTCCGCGCGGCCAATGTCTCCATCACCTGCCGCATGCCACGGGCGAACCACCAGTTCCTGCCGTCCACGGCGCGTTCCTGCCCCGCCACCCGGGAGGACGGGATCGGGGTGAACGGCGGCTTCGACATGACGTACGTCGACGTCGACAAGGACCCGAACACCTACAACTCCTCCCGCGCGGAGGTCCGTGTGCCCGAGGGTTCACGGGTCAGCTACGCACGGCTGTACTGGGGCGGCAACCTGCGCGTCGGCGAGCAGAAGCCGCCCAGGGACAACGGGAGAGTGCTGGTCGCCGAACCGGGCGGGGAGTACAAGGAGGTCCTCGCGGACACGGTCGTCGGCCACCGTGTGGCGCACGGCGCGGACGCCTTCCAGGCCTCGGCGGACGTCACGCGACTGGTGCGGGAGAGCGGGCCCGGTCTGTACACCGTGGCACAGGTCAACGTGGCGATGGGAAGGTCGGCGGCCGGCGCGTGGGGTGGCTGGACGCTGGTGGTGGCGTACGAGAACCCGGAGCAGCCGTTGCGGCACCTCACCGTCTGGGACGGCTTCGACGCGCTGAAGTCCGGTGCCGGGCAGGAGATCCGGCTGCGCGGAATGCGTTTCCCGGCGGGCGCGGGCGGCCGGGCGGGCCTGGTGACGTACGACGGCGACCGCGGCGCGACCGGCGACGCGCTCACCCTCACGACCACCCGCACATCCTCGGCCCCGCTGCCCCACCGCACAGAGGTCACCCCCCTCACCAACTCCGCCAATCCCCGCGACGACGTCCTGAACTCCACGATCAGCGAACCGGGAGCGTCCGAGCCGAAGCGGGTGCCGACGTACGCCCACACCCTCGGCTACGACTCCGATGTGTTCGATCTCAAAGCGGGCCTGCGACACGGCGGCGACCAACTGGCCTTCCGCGTTGTTTCCCAGCGGGACGTGATCTGGGCCGGCGTGCTGTTCGCCGCCGTCGACGCCCAGCGGTAAGGCGCCTTCCTCCCGTCCCGAGCGTCACTGAGCGAGGACATCGCGCATGCACACGTCATCAACCGGCCCCCGGTCGCGGGTCCTTCACCTCACCCAGCCCGTGGAGGGCGGGGTCGCCCGCGTCGTGACGGACCTGGTGCGGGCGCAGCTCACCGCCGGCCTGGCCGTCACGGTGGCCTGCCCCGACGGGGCGCTCACCACAGGGCTCCGGCAACTGGGAGCGGACGTACGGCACTGGCACGCGACACGGTCACCGGGTCCGTCGCTCGTCCGGGAGGTACGCCATCTCGCACGCGTGATCGATGAAGTGCGCCCCCATCTGGTGCACGCGCACAGCGCGAAGGCCGGGCTCGCCGGGCGGCTCGCCGTCCGGGGGAGGATCCCCACCGTGTTCCAGCCGCACGCCTGGTCGTTCGAGGCCACCGGCGGGGCGGCCTCGGCGCTCGCGCGGGCCTGGGAACGGTGGGGGGTGCGTTGGGCCTCCCAGGTGGTGTGCGTGAGCGAGGCGGAGCGCATGACCGGCGTGCACGCCGGGATCAGCGGACGGTGGAGCGTCATCCCCAACGGCGTCGACCTGCAGCGCTTCCACCCCGCCCCGGCCGGTGACGTACGGGCTGGACTGAGGGCGTTGGACGAGGTCGATCCCGCCGCGCCGCTCGTCGTCTGTGTGGGGCGGCTGTGCCGACAGAAGGGCCAGGCCGTTCTGCTGAGGGCGTGGAGTACCGTCGCCCGCAGGGTGCCGGGCGCGCGTCTCGTCCTGGTCGGCGACGGGCCGGACCGCCACCGGCTCTCGGCGCGCGCGCCGAAATCCGTGCTGTTCGCGGGCGCCGTCGCCGACGTCGTCCCCTGGTACCAGGCCGCCGATCTCGTCGTTCTGCCGTCGCGCTGGGAGGGCATGGCGCTGGCCCCGCTGGAAGCGATGGCCTGCGGTCGGCCGGTGGTGGCCACAGACGTCGACGGTGCCCGCGAGAGCCTGCCTCCCTCCCTCGCACCCCACTGCCTGGTCCCGCCCGAGAACCCGGCGGCGCTGGCCGGGGCCGTTGCCGACCTTCTGCTCGACCCGCCGCTGCGCGCGTCGCTCGGCCGCCAGGGGCTCCAGTACGTCCTGTCCTCGCACGACGTGCGGCACACCGCCGAGGCGGTTACGGACGTCTACCGCCATCTGATCCGCGTGCGACCCGCACCCCGCGTCGCACCCACGCAGCATAGGGAGTCCATCCACTCGTGACCGCGGACAGCACCATCTCCTCCTCTGGCACACAGCCCCGGGATCACGGATTCTCGCCCGCCTCGGTCATGCCGTCACGCGGGGCCGTCCCGAGTGCCCCGCCCCCCGCCGGCAGGCGGCCCGTGCGGTCGGCGTCGCCGGTGCCCCTGCTCGTCGCGGACGGCACGGCCGCCCTGCTCGGTGCCCTGACACTGGCCGGGACTCAGCTCCGCCCGCTCCCCTTGGCCCTGCTGGCCGCATCGCTGCTGCTGCGCCCGCATCGCGCGCGCCCGCCGGTACCGGGCGTCCTCGACGAACTGCCCGCCATCTGCGGCCGGACAGCGGTGGCCTGGCTGACACTCGCCGCGCTGGTGGCGGCGTACCGGCCGGACCACGCACTGTCCGCCCGCACCCTGTTGGTGGGCTTCGCCGTGCAGGCGGCGGCTAGCTGCGCGCTACGCGGCACCGTGCACGCGTGGTGCCGCGCCACGCTGCTGCGCGAACCCGCCACCGCGCTCGTCATCGGCCCGGCGGCGACCGCACAGCGCGTGGCCGCCGCCGTGCTGCGGCACCCGCGGTGCGGGGTACGGCCGGTGGGGATCGTGGCCGAACGGCAGGACGGCGCCGGGGGCCTGCCGGTTCTGACCACCGGTGAAGAGGTAGCGAGGGCCGTCGTCCAGAACGGCGTTCGGGCGGTGCTGGCCGTCGATCCCTCCGTACGGGCCCAGCAGGGACCGCTGCTGAGGGCGCTGGCCGAGCGGGGCTGCGTGGTGTGGGAGGTGGACGCGGACTCCCCGTCGTACGCGACGAAGGACCGACTGGCCGGGTTCTCCTGCCGGCTTCTGGAGAGATCCGCGACGCCAGTCGGCAGCGCGGGCAAGCGGGCGCTCGACGTCCTCGTGTCGGCGACGCTGCTGCTGCTGGTCAGCCCCCTGTTGCTCGTGTGCGCGGTGACACTGCGGATCAGCGACGGGCCGGGAGTGGTGTTCCGGCAGGAGCGCATCGGCAAGGACGGAAAGCCGTTCACGCTGCTGAAGTTCCGTACCCACCGTCCCCTCGACGAGCACGAGGCGGCGACCCGGTGGAGTGTGGCGAACGAACACGAGATGCGCGGGTTCTGCCGCATGCTGCGGCGCACCTCGCTCGATGAGCTCCTCCAGCTGTGGAACGTGCTGCGGGGCGACATGAGTCTGGTCGGACCTCGGCCCGAGCGCCCCTACTTCGTCGCACAGTTCAGCGAGTCCCACCCCGGCTACGCGGCTCGCCACCGTATGCGGACCGGCATCACCGGCCTCGCCCAGATCCATGGGCTGCGCGGCGACACGTCCATCGAGGACCGCTTCCGGTTCGACAACGTCTACATCGACAACTGGTCGCTATGGCAGGACGTGTGCATCCTGTTGCGCACCGTGGGCACGCTCATGCGTCCGACGGGAAGCTGAGCGCCATGAGCCTCGCACTGACGCCGCTCGTGCACCGGGGCACCTCCCTGACGCCGGTCCTTCCCGTGGTGGCCGTGCTCGCCCTGCTGGCGCTGCCGCTCGACCCGAGCAGCGAGGGCGGCCCGGGTCCGGCCGACGCGATGTCCGGATTCCTGGTGCTCTTCTGCGTGGTCCGCCTCGTACGCGACCGGCGTCGCCCCTTGCCGCGTACGGCCGCCGTGGTGCTGGGCCTGCCGGTCCTCGGGCTGGTCGTCGCTGCCCTGGGGACATACTCGCCCGAGGCCGGGATCACCGGTATGGGACGGTATCTGCAGATCTTCGTGCTCGTCCCGGCGGCGGTCCTGCTGCTGATCCGCGGACAGGGCGACTTCCGGCTGCTGGCCTGGTCGTACGTGGGGCTCGCGGGCTGGCAGGGGGCCGTCGGAGTGCATCAGTACGTCACTCGGACCGGCGCCTCCTTCCAGGGCGAGCGGATCCGGGCCGTCGGCACGTTCGGGCCACAGGACGTGATGGGGATGGCGACGGCGGTCGGCCTCGGCCTCGTGTGCGCGTTCGCCCTCGCGCTCGGGCGGACGTCCGTCCGGGAACGGGCGGTCGCCCTCGCGTGCGCGCTGGCGCTGCTGCTGCCGCTCGCGCTGTCCTTCAGCCGGGGCGCGTGGATCGCGACGGCCGCGACCTGCACGCTGCAGCTGGGCCTGACCGGGCTGCGGCGCGCGCTCAAGGTGGCCGCTGCCGTAGCCGCGGCGGGCGTGGTCCTGGTGGGCGGTCTCGGTGTCGGCACGGCACTGCTGGAGGAGCGGATCGACAGCATCACGCAGGTCGCCGACGCCCCCGACCAGTCCGTCGCCGACCGGTACACGATGTGGGCGGCCGCGACCGACATGTGGCGCGAACACCCGCTGACCGGCGTCGGGTTGAAAGGGTTCCCGGAGTACCGGGACACGTACGCCTCGCCGGCGCTGTCGTCGGGCAGCGACACCGAGGGCGCGGGGGCCGCGTACCGGAAGCAACCGCTGCTGTCACCGCACAACATGTACCTGCTGGTGCTGAGCGAACAGGGCCTGATCGGGCTGATGGCGTTCGCCGGGAGCTGGCTGGCGCTGCTGGTGTGCGCGGTGCGGGCGACGGTACGGGCACGCGCTTCGGGGTCGCACGGCCTCGACTGCGGGCTGGTCGCCTGCGGACTGCTGGCCTGGCAGCTCACCGACTTCGCGTACGCCGACATCGGCGGCCCCTCCACCGTGCTGGCCGCCGTGTCCCTCGGGCTCGTGGCGTGGTGGGCGCTGGCCGGGAACGGCGAGGCGCAGGCCGCCCCGTCGGTTCCGGCACTCGGAAACGCGCGGGAGAGCGTGGCACGATGTCCGTGACCCCGCCGCAGACTCCGCGTGCGCCCGATTGCGGGACCGACGGGGCGGCCGTGCCCGCGGCACGGGCGGCCACGCAGGACGTGACCGGCACCGACTCCCCTGCGGCCACCGGGAAGTTCATCGCGAAGGCCACTTTGATCACGGCGTCGCTGTCGGTCGCCGGGGCGCTGCTCGGTCTGGTGCGGGATCAGGCACTGGCCCAGCTCTTCGGGGCGGGCGTCGAGACGGATGCCTTTCTGGTCGCGTGGACCGTACCGGAGTTCGCCGCCACGCTGCTCATCGAGGACGGCCTGGCCATCGCGATGATCCCGGCTTTCAGCCTGGCCCTGGCCCGGCGCGCCCAGGGTGTCGCCGGCGACCCGGTCCGCTCCCTCGTCACCAGCACCCTGCCCCGTCTGTCCCTGGGCTTCGTCGCCGTAGCCGCGCTGATCATCGTAGGAGCTCCCTACCTGGTCGAGGCTCTGGCGCCCGGCCTCCCCGACCCCGGCCTCGCCGCCGACTGCACCCGGCTGACGGCGACCTGTGTGTTGAGCTTCGGACTCGCCGGGTACTGCAGCGCGGCTCTGCGGGCGCACCGTCGTTTCCTGGCTCCCGCCACGATCTACGTGGCGTACAACATCGGCATCATCACCGCGATGTTCCTGCTCGGCGAGCGCTGGGGCGTGCGATCGGCGGCGGCCGGTGTGGCGATGGGCGGCTGCCTGATGGTCGCGGTCCAGCTGCCCTCCCTGCTGCGTCTGTTGAGGACTCGACGCCCAGCCGCTTCCGGCAGCAGCTTCGAGGTACGCCCGATGAGCCTCGCCCTGATCGGCAGCGTTCTCATCTTCGCCATGTGCCGCCAGTCCCAGGTCCTGATCGAACGCTTCCTCGCCTCCACCCTTCCCGCCGGGGCCATCTCGCACCTCAACTACGCCCAGAAGGTGGCCCAGATCCCGATGACGCTGTCGCTAATGCTGTGCACCGTCACCTTTCCGGTGATCGCGCAGGCGCTCGCCGACGGCGACATCGAACGGGCTCGCGCCCGCGTGGAGCGGGACCTGGCCCTGGCCTGCCGCCTGGTGCTCTTCGGCGCGGCCACGGTGGTCGCCTGCGCGCCGCAGATCATCGAGATCCTGTTCCACCGGGGCGCGTTCACCGCGCAGGACACGGTGGTAACGGCGGGGGCCCTGCGCGTGTACGCCCTCGGGCTGCTCGGCCAGACGCTGGTGGGCGTACTGATCCGGACGTATTTCTCGGCGGGGCGGCCCACCTGGTATCCGATCGGCGCCATGACCGCGGGTGTCGTCGCGACCACCTGGATCGGGGTGGCAACCGTGGATTCCTGGGGCGTGTTGGCGATCGCCGCCGCCAACGCCGCCGGCATCACCGTCACGGCCGCACTGCTGCTCGCCGGCCTCGCACAGAAGCGGGACGGGCGCGCCCGTCCCGAGAGCGCACGGCGAGCGGAAAAGCCCGCGGGACCGAGTTCGTTCGTCTTCTCCACCTGGACCGCGGCCCGTCGGCGTCGGCCCGCGCAGCACAGCGGGCCACGCGGGGTCCCCATCCGTACCCGGCGTGTGCTGTCCGATCTGGGCAGGCCGCTGCGGGCGGCGGTGGCCGCCACGGTGGCGGGGGCTTTCGCCTCCAGCGCGCCGGGGTCCCCGGTGCTGGGTCTCACGGTCGGCTGCGTGACCGTGACCGCCGTTTTCCTCCTGCTCGGACTGGCCCTGGACACCCAGGGCCGCACATCCGCGCTCCATTCCGTAGGTGCCGTCACGCGGAGGCTGAGGCATGGCCGTTCCAGTTGAATCCGTCGGCACGGGCAGACGCCCCGCCGGGCCCCCCCGTCCCGTCCCGTGGGTGGCGATGTACCACTCCGTGGGCGACTGCTCGGACGACCCGTACCGCATCACGGTCACACCCGAGCGGCTGGAGCGGCAGTTGGCCTGGCTGCGCCGGCGCCGGCTGCGCGGCGTGTCCCTGCGCGAACTGGTCGCCGCCCGCGCCCGGGGCAAAGGGCGGCGCCTGGTCGGTCTCACCTTCGACGACGGATACGCCGACTTCCTGGCCCACGCTCTGCCTGCGCTGCGCCACTGGAACTGCGGTGCCACCCTCTTCGTCCTGCCCGCCCGGCTCGGGGGTGTCAACGCCTGGGACCCGCTCGGCCCGCGCAAGCCGCTGCTGTCCGCGGACGGCGTCCGGCAGGCGGCCGACGCGGGCGTGGAGATCGGTTCGCACGGGCTGACGCACATCGATCTCACCAGGGCCGACGATGCCACTCTGAAGGCCGAGGTCGCCGACAGCAGGGCACTGCTGACGGAGCTGATCGGTGCTCCGGTCGACGGCTTCTGCTACCCGTACGGCACGATCGACCGCCGCGCCGTCGCCGCCGTACGCGAAGCCGGATACACCTATGCCTGCGCCATCGACCCCGGCCCCCTGACCGGCCCGCACGCCCTCCCCCGTCTGCACATCGGCCAGAACGACACAGCCTGGCGGCTGCACCTCAAACACAAGCTGCACCGGCTGCGCCGGCGCCGCGTGGAGGGCGTGTGACATGAAAGCGCTGCACATCATCACCGGTCTCGGCGTCGGCGGCGCCGAACAACAGCTCCGCCTGCTGCTGCGGCACCTCACCGTCGACTGCGAGGTGGTGACCCTCACCAACCCGGGCGCCGTCGCCGACGGGCTTGTCGCCGACGGAGTCCGCGTGCACCACCTCGGTATGGGCGCCAACCACGACCTGTCCGCGCTCCCCCGCCTGACCCGCCTGATCCGCGCCGGTGGCTACGACCTGGTCCACACCCACCTCTATCGCGCCTGCGTCTACGGCCGGTTGGCCGCCCGACTCGCCGGCGTCAGGGCCGTCGTCGCCACCGAACACTCCCTCGGCGACTCCCAGATGGAAGGCCGGAGGCTGACGGCGGGCGTACGCGCGCTCTACCTCGCCAGCGAGCGCCTCGGCTCCGCCACGGTCGCCGTCTCCCCCGCGGTCGCCGACCGTCTCGAACGCTGGGGCGTGCCCTCCCCTCGCATCGAGGTCGTTCCCAACGGGATCGACCTGGCCCGTTTCCACTTCGACGCGTCCCGGCGCCACCACACCCGCCGACGCCTCGGACTGCCGGAGGACGCCTACGTCGTCGGCGGGATCGGCCGCCTCACCGCGGGCAAGCGCTTCGACGTCCTCATCCGGGCGATGGCCCGGCTTCCGGCCGACCACTGGCTGTTGTTGGTCGGTGGCGGCCCGGAGGAGAGCGTCCTGCGCCGTACGGCCCACGAGGCAGGCGTGGCCGACCGCGTCCTGTTCACCGGCGAGCGCCCCAACGTCCCCGACGCCTCCCCCGGCACCGGCGCCTCCCCCGGCACCGACGTGCCCTCGCTCACGTTCGCCATGGACCTGCTCGCCTCGCCGTCCTCGGAGGAGGCCTTCGGGCTGGCGGTCGTGGAGGCCCTGGCGTCCGGCCTGCCCGTGCTCTACACCTCCTGCCCGGCGATCGAGGACCTGCCTTCGCAGGCCACCACCGGTGCCCTACGCGTGCGTGGCGGTCCCGAGGCGTACGCGAATGCCGTCGCCGCGGTGCGCGCGGCCGGCCCGCGGCCCCGTACGGCTGCGGACGCCGCGCACCACTACAGCATCTCCCGCAGCGCTGCACGGCTCATGGACGTGTACACGGCAGCGGTGTCCAGCTCAGTGCCCCCCTCACCCCAGGAAGCCAGTTCGTCATGACCGACAAACCCACTCGATTTCGCTGGCAGCCCGGCCAACCGGGCCGCATCGGCCTCCTGCGGCGGCCCTGGTTGCTGCTTGCGACCGGCGCGCTCGCCGGCGGCCTGCTCGGCGGCGCCTACGGCACGCTCAAGGCCCCGACATACACGGCGACCAGTTATGTCGTCGCCGTACCCACCAAGAATTCCGACCCGACCTCCGCGCTCGGCTTCGCACAGGCGTACGGCCGCGCCGCCACGCAGCTCGCCGTGCTCGGGGACGCGCAGTCGTCGGCGGGCGTGCCGGCACGGACGCTGCGGCGGAACGTGCGGACCGCCACCTCGCCGGACGCGCCGATGATCGCCGTCTCGGCCACTTCCCGGCGCCCCGGCCTCGCCTCCGGCATGGCCAACGCGGTCACCCGCGCGCTGACCCGCCACGCCAACAAGACCAAGGGCAGCACCCACGTCGAACTCGTTCAGTTCTCACCGGCGGTGCGGCCGACCGAGCCGACGTCCGTGTCACCGACGATGGCCGGTCTGGTGGGTACGAGCGCGGGCGGCCTGCTGGGCGGCCTGGCGCTGCTCGTGCGGCCCAAGCGGGCGGAGAGCGACGACACCGCCCGCCCCGCCTCGGTACCCGGCCCGGCCACCGCCGCCGCCGACGTGCATGGACAGCTGTGACGGCGGCGTACACGACGGAACTCGTCACCGACGCGCGTGCCTTCGCCGAAGTGGCCCCGGGTTGGGGGCGACTGTACGAGCGGTGCGGCGCGGCGACCCCGTTCCAGAACCACGCCTGGTTGCACTCATGGTGGCTCTCGTACGGCAGGCCCGGCCGGCTGCGGCTCGTGCTCGTGCGCGAGGGTACCGAACTCGTGGCCGCCGCACCCCTGATGCTCCATCGCGGCCCGGTGCCCAGGCTCGTACCGCTCGGCGGGGCGATCTCCGACTACGGGGACGTCCTCATCGACGACGAGCGCGCGGACCGGGTGGCCGCCGTGCTCGCCGAGGCGCTGTCGGCCGCCGCCCGCACCGCGCTCATCGACTTCCGCGAGGTACGGCCGGGCGGAGCGGTCGAGCGCGTCTACGAGCGCTGGAGCGGACCGCGCCGCCGGCTCCAGGACTCGCTGTGCCTGGAGCTGCCCGCCGTACCCATGGACGAACTGATGTCCCGGCTGGCGTCGGGCAAGGCCCAACGGGCCCGCGCCAAGCTGCGCAAGCTGAGGTCGCTCGGCGTGGAGCGGCACGTCGTACCGCCGGACCGGGTGGGCGAGGCACTTCAGCGGCTGCTCGAACTGCACCGGCTGCAGTGGCAGGGCCGGAACGTGACGTCGGAACACCTGCAGACACGGTTCTGCGAACACCTGGTGCGCTCCGTGGGGCCGATGGTGAGTTCCGGCGACGCGGTGGTCACCGAGTTCCGGCTCGACGGCGACGTGGTGGCCGTGGACCTGACACTCCTGTCGCCGCGGCTCGCGGGCGGCTACCTGTACGGCGCCCACCCACGCCTGCGGGAACGCAAGGCGGACGTGGCGGTGATGCTCCTCGACGCCTGCACGCAGCACGCGGGTAACGGCGGACCGCGCACGCTGAGTCTGCTGCGCGGCGACGAGCCCTACAAACGCCACTGGCGCCCCGAACCTGTCGTCAACGGGCGGCTGCTGCTGGCCCGGCGGCGCACGGCGCCCCTGATGTCGGCGGTGGCCGGCGACGTGGCCGCGCGGCGCCGGGGCAAGGAGTTGCTACGTCGCTTCCGGGAGCGGACCGGTGGCGGCAGGACACGCGATGGCCCCGCCGCCGGTGGCCGCTATCGGGCCCTCGACCACCAGTCGAGACGCAGGCACAGCCTCCCGCCGAGCCAGCGCTCGACCCAGTCTCCGAGATTCAGCGGGGAGCAGCCCGTGGGAAGCAACGGTGCGGTGGGCACGGACGGCGTGGGTGAAGTCGTCGGTTCGTCGACGCGGCCGAACAGGACGGACCGATACACCAGCGACGATCTGGGATTGGCCGCGCACTGCCAGACTCCGTGCGGACAGTAGTCGGTCAGCGTGTTGTACAGCGGCTTGTGCACATCGATCCAGTTGAGCATCCGCCGCATGTATTCGGCGTTGTCACCGTTACGGAAGAGCCCCCATTCAGGATAGGAAATGGGCTTGTTATGGGATCTCGCGAAGTCCACTTGTGCTTGAAGTCCGTACGGCTCTTTCACCTGCTCGTCGAAGGAAATTCCTCGCGGCTGGTCGTACGTGTCCATGCCGATGATGTCGACCGTGTCGTCCCCCGGGTAGCACTGTGTCCAGGGAACGGCGTCCCGGCCCCGGCTCGGCGTGAAGTCGAACCGGAACTTCTGGCCCGGCACCGAACGCATGGTGGTGACGATCCTGTTCCAGTACGTCTTCCACGCCTTCGGGTCGGGGCCACAGCGATGGGTGTACGTCGTGCCGTTCATCTCCCAGCCGAGCACCAGTACCGTGTCCGGCACCTTCAACGCGACCAGTCGCTCGGCGAGTGCGCGGAAGTGGTGATCGAAGTGCCCGGCCGCGCCCTGCCGCAGCAGCAACCTGACCTCGGCGTCGGAGACACCCTCCTCGTTGCGCTCCTGCATGGGCACATTGAGGACGAAGATCCGGTCGTCCTTCGC
Organism: Streptomyces sp. NPDC002787; assembly: GCF_053592095.1. Taxonomy (NCBI): domain Bacteria; kingdom Bacillati; phylum Actinomycetota; class Actinomycetes; order Kitasatosporales; family Streptomycetaceae; genus Streptomyces; species Streptomyces sp. NPDC002787. The sequence continues at coordinate 195,354 of NZ_JBSFVC010000019.1, forward strand.
CGTACGCCAACGCGCCCACCCCTCGAGGAATCTGTGGGTGCCCTCGATGTTGCTCCAACGGTCTCCCGGCAGATAGGTGTGACCGACGCGCAGCTCGGCGCCACCCAGCCACCTGCTGAGTTTCGTCATGGCGTACACGCCCCGGACTCCGGAGTCGAGGAAGGCGCCGAAGGCGGGGCGCTCGCTACCGGTTGCCGAGGTCGTCGGCGTGACGGAAGGGTTCGTCGGGGCCGTTTTCGACGGCGCGGTGACGGGACGGTTCGCGAGGTCCGGGGTGGCCGCCGATGCCGGCGGCGCGGCCGATGGGGCCACCGCGGGCAAGGTTGAAGCCGATGGCGTCGGGGTGGCCGCCGACGGAGCGGGAGGGCCGGCGAAGGGCCCCGTCCCCGCTGCGAAGCCGGTACCGGAGGCCAGCGCGGCCGAAACGACGACCGCAGCCGCGACGACCGCCAGCCGCCTGGTCCGGGCTCGACACTGCTGTAGAACCATGCCTGCTCCGCTCTCCTGCTGTCTTCTGCCTGACGTTTCCGCTGTCGCTGTTGTTGTTCCGCATTACTTTCTATTCCTGACACCCAGTCACATGAAGTCATTCACATGAAATGACAAAACGCCACTGTCGTTACGGCTTTCGAGTGCCTTGCTCGCCCACCCGGGCGAACCGATCCCAGGGAGTGAAGTCCGTGCAGCTGCTCGACACCCGCGTCCCCGCCGTTCTTCTGCGGATCGACCGGAATCCCTTTCACCACGGAACGCTGGGCGCCGTGCGTTCACTCGGCAGGGCGGGAGTGGAGGTGCATGTGGTTGCCGATTCCACGGGAAGTCCCGTAACCAGGTCGCGTTTTCTACGGGAAATGCATCCTCCGCCGCCACCCGGGTCATCGCCCCGCGAGGTCGCCGCCGCGCTGCGCCGGGTGGCCGACCGGATCGCGCGCCCCGCCGTCCTGATCCCGATGGACGACGCGAGCGCGGTCGCCGTGGGCCGCATGCGTGAGGAACTCGCGCCGTCCTATCTGCTGCCCCCCGGGCCCGGCACACTGCCCGAACGCGTCGCCGACAAGGCCGGTCTGGCCTCCGTGTGCGCCTCCTCGGGCATCGCGCACCCGGTGACGCTGGTCCCGGACAGCCCGGCGCAGGCCGCCCACGCCGCCTGGCGGCTGGGACTTCCGCTGGTGGCGAAGTGGAGCCGGCCCTGGTTGGTGCCCGCAGACAGCGCGCTGCACAGCACGGTGCTGGTGCACTCCGCTCAGCAGGCCCGGGAGCTGTACCTGCGCACCGAGGAGGCCGGCAGCCCGCTGCTGCTGCAGGCGTATCTGCCGCCGGGTCCGAACCGTGACTGGTTCTTCCACGGATACACCGACCGTTCCGGTGTGGTGCGCGCGGGCGGGCCGGGCCGCAAGCAGCGGGCGTGGCCGCGCCGGGCGGGCCTGACCACCGTCGGCCGCTGGACGGCCAACCCACAGGTGCAGGCGCTCGCCGAGCGGCTCAGCGGAGAGCTCGGCTACCGCGGCATCTTCGACCTCGACTTCCGCCGCTGCGGCACGACGGGCCTCTATCACCTGCTGGACTTCAACCCGCGCCCCGGCGCCCAGTTCCGGCTCTTCTCCGACTCCGCAGGACTGGACGTCGTACGCGCCCTGCATCTCGACCTGACGCACCGTCCCCTGCCGGAGGCCGCGCCGCTGGTGGGGCGGTCGTTCGTGGTGGAGAACTACGCACCGTTCGCCGCGCTGCGGCCCGCGCCGCGCGGACGCGAACTGGCCTGGCACGCCTCGGACGACCCTGCTCCCGGCCGGGCGATGTGGGCCCTGTGGTGCCGCCATGTGTCCCGTCGCCTGCGGGAGCGGCTGCGCCCGGCCCCGTCGGCACCCGCACCGGCACGCGTGGTCCGCCAGGCGGCCGCACCGCCCCTCACCGACGACGAGAAAGCGGGCAGTTGCTGATGTACGACTTGCTGGTGGTGGGCGCCGGCCCCTATGGCTTGTCCATCGCGTCGCATGCCGCGGCCGCCGGGCTCGACCTGCGTGTCCTCGGGCGGCCCATGGCGTCCTGGCGGGACCACATGGCTCGCGGCATGTACCTGAAGTCCGAGCCATGGGCCTCCAACCTCGCCGCCCCTGATGGTCGTTGGCGTCTGGAGGCGTACTGCGCGGCCTCGGGGCTCACGGCGCGTCACGCGGAGCCGATCCCGGTGGAGACGTTCGCCGAGTACGGCCTGTGGTTCGCGCGCAACGCCGTGCCCCCGGTGGACGAGCGCATGGTGAGCCGGGTGGCCGCCGGTCCGGTCGGCTTCGAAGCGGTCACCGAGGACGGAGAGGTGCTGCGCGCCCGGACGGTGGCCCTGGCCGTCGGCGTCATGCCCTTCACGGAAATGCCTTCCCCCCTGCGCGGCCTGCACCCGGGACTCGTCACGCACAGCAGCCACCACCGTGACCTCGGCCGTTTCCGCGGCATGGACGTCACGGTGATCGGCGGCGGCCAGGCAGCCCTGGAGACAGCGGCGCTCCTCGCCGAACAAGGCACGCACACACGGCTGCTGGCGCGGGCGCAACGCCTGCGCTGGAACGACGTGCCACCGCCCCTGCAGCGCGCCTGGTGGCAGTCGGCCCGCACCCCGCACAGCGGCCTCGGCTGCGGCTGGCGCAACTGGTTCTACTCCGAGCGTCCGGACCTCTTCTATCGCCTCCCCGAGTCGACCCGCCTCCGCATCGCGGCCACGGCGCTGGGCCCGGCGGGCGCCTGGTGGGTGCGGGACCGGGTCGAGCCGGTGGTGGAGACACTGCTCGGCCGCGAGGTCGTCGCGGCCCGTGCGGTGCCGGGCGGCGTACGGCTGGAGACGGTGAGCCGGGACGGGGAGTCGAGCTTCCTGGACACCGAACATGTGATCGCGGCCACGGGGTTCCGCGCGGCCCTGGGTCGGCTCGATCTGCTCTCCACCGAATTGCGCGCCGGCCTGACGACGACGGCCGACGGCTCCCCCGCTGTCGGGCGGGACTTCGAGTCGTCGTGCCACGGACTGTTCGTGGCAGGCCTGCTGACGGCCTCGGCCTTCGGCCCCGCCATGCGCTTCGTCCACGGAGCGACCTTTACGGCGACGACGCTCGTACGAGGAGTACGCCGCCGACTCCGCACCGCCGCCCCACCCGCCCAAGTGATCCCCGTACCGGTGGACCGGGGGCGCGCGGTCGCACCCTGAAAGACGCGCCGTCGACCGAGGAGGCCAGGTGCCGGAGGCGTTTCCTCCGGCACACCGAGCGGAGCGCTATCGACCGGCAGCGGCACGGCCTCGTCGGTACAGGATGGCGCCACTCGTCAACAGCAGCGCGGCCATACCCGACGCCGCCAGCACCTGCTCGTTGCCGCCGGTCTCGGGGAGGGAGGGCGGTTGGGCCGGGGGCGAAGACGGTGGCGTTCGCGGCGGGGTGCTGGGCGGAGTGGTCGGGGGTGCCGATACAGGCGGTGACTTCACCGGTGGCGGGGTGGTGGGCGGTGACGTCGGCGGCCTCGTGGGGGGAGTGGTGGGGGGCTTCGTGGGCGGGGTGTCGCCATAGCCGTAGTCGTAGCCGTAGTCGTCGCCGTAGCCGATGTCTTCGCCGTAACCACTGTCGTGGCCTGGAACGTTCTCCAGGGCCTGGCGGACACTGTCGCTGGGCAGGGCAGCAGGCGCGTCGGGCAGACCTAGAGAGCCTGCCGGGGTCTCCTCGGGGGTCGAGTCCGCGAACGCCGGGGCGACGTAGAGGGACAGCACGCTCGTCGCAGCGGCGGTCACGAGCATTCCCTTGCTCAGGTTCTTTCGCAATCTCGTCATCTTTCTGATCGAATAAGTGGGAAGGTCCGGCCGACACGGCAGTCAGTTCCTCCTTTTCTTCCCACCGTTGCGCCGGGACGTGATTTCACGCCTGCCGTAGTTTCGTCGCCACCCGATCTTCTGACTGGTCCAGTGATGGGACCCCGTGAAGTGCCAGTACTGACAGTCGGAACATCGGTAGATCCGATCCGGGATCCTGTCCAGCAGCGGCTGCCTGACCAGCCAGATCCTCGCCTCGGATTCAGTACGGAACGACGCCTTCCCCGTCTCCGGGCAACGCGGCAGGATAATTACATCAGTCATGTTCCCTCCGAGGCGCGATTCGGCTCGAATTCCCCTTCGACGGAAGGAGGAATCGATGCTGCCTCAGCAGTAAACCCTCGGATCAAGCGGGCGCCCGCCTTACGGATGAGTAGCCATCAAGCTTCATCCGAATGGCCCCGCATTGGCTGCTGATGTGAATTTCACTGATCGGATGGTATCTAGCGACGCGCCACTCTGTTCGAGCCTGGAAGAAACATCCATCTCAATATATGCAAAAAGCCAGCGACCATCGAGAGATGGCCGCTGCCCGTATCAGATCCACTCTGCGCGCGCACGAGGAGATCCGGCTCATTCAGTTCTCAGTCTGCCCCGGGTCTCCTGGATCAGCGACTGCCGGCGTCTTTAGCAACCTGCGTGCAGAAATTACCGATATTCGTAACACTGTCACCCAAGATGGTGATCGTCGGATTGACCGTAATCACCGAGGAGTGGAATTCCTGTTCACAGTGCAGGAGCTGCGCGTTTTCGATGGCAGCATCGGGCTGGTCGTCACCAGGATCGTGAGCCTGGGCGACCCCGGTCCCCGCCAGGCTGATACCGCCGATAGCGGTTGTCACCAGCATGATCCTCTTGAACCTCTGCACGCGTAACTCCATGGTTTGACTCACGGCCACTACGAGACGTAGTGGCTCCGTTCAGAACGGCAAAGGAGATGTCGAGCTTCTCGCATCTCGACATCTCCTGTTCCGCGAATTACTTCCGCTACCCCTTCGACCCGGAGTCACCAGACCGAACAGGGCGTCCGACGCGACAAGCATGGGAGCAACGGGTTTCGCACTACAGGCGAGACCCGTTGCCCCGCCGCACGTCGATTCAGTCTTCGACGTTGACCGCCGCGCAGAAGTTTCCGATGTTCTGCTCCACGTCGCCGCCGAGAGGTTCCACAGGACCGGCGGTGAAGAGCTCGCCGGCGTCGAACGACTGCTCGCACTTCACGACCTGCAGGTTGTCGACGGCGAACGGGCCGTCGTGGCCGTCGCGGCCGTCGGCACTGGCAACCCCGCCGCCCGCAAGGCCGAGACCGCCGACCATGGCAACTACGGCGGCAGTCTTCTTGAGCTTGTTCATCACGTCTCCGTTTTCTTCACGCACACGGGCCTCCTTACGGACCGTGTCCGACTCGTCACAGACGTTAACACGAGTCCCTCTTACTGCACCATTTAAGACACGCCGGATGGAGCAGAGCTAATCAACTTATGCACACCTTTTACGACAACCGCAGTAAATGGGTGATCCAGTTGACCCGATAATTGATATTGCGGGTACGCGAATATCCAGACGCATGACACGTTCCGCGCCGATTGCGGCGCGCGGGACGCAGCCAGGGACCCGCCGACGAGACCGATACCCGGGCGCGCAGTGGCGATGTGACGCCAGACGAAGCCCCACCCCGACGGAGCCGCGATGAGGTCGCAGCGCACAGACCCACGGGGACCTCCCACCAGCCGGGGCAGAAACCCAAAGCAAAGCGCCTCTGGCGGGGGGGGGGGGGGGGGGGCGCCACCAAGCGATCCCCCCCCCCCCCCCGCCCCAAGAGCGAGCGCCCCCGCGCGGACGAAAACAAGAGCGAGGGGCGGGGGACGGG